>JBAXJW010000015.1:0-13454 GCA_037137635.1 bacterium
GAAATATTTTGGTACAGGAAATTTTAAAGTTGGAAAAAAACAACAGCACTTGCAAATTTACGCAAGTCCTCGCGAGGGTCTGGAGTCGCTCTTAAGAAAAGTTGAGTCTTCTCCCGAGCTCTCCTCTCAAAAAGAGCTCCAACTTAAAATCATCGACAGCCTCAAAGCAAGATTGGCTCAATAAAAACATTTGGCTTATGAGGGTAGAAACCCAGAAAGAAGTAAAAATGTTTGGCGTTTTATATATCTAAAGTGCTTTCTTCTATTTTTTTTAAAGGTAATTTAATAGAAACATGTTCGTAAAGTTTCCACTTTTTAATTTGATCTTTGGGGATATCTTTTATTGGAATTTTAATAGTTTTTTTTCCGTTTAATATCTCAATGTTTTTTTGATCGTATCCTACAATTTTACCTTCAATAAAGACATCTTCGCTGATTCCTGCGTAACAAATGTTTAACCCTAAAAAAATTTTAAAAAAGAAATTTTTCACTGTGAGATCAATTACTTTTTCTAATGAGATTTAGGGGATTTTGCCCCGTGAAAAGGCCCTAGTGGATATGGAAGAGACGGATCAATAAGATCTGGTACTTTAGCTTTAACTTTGTAAAGTTTAACGGCTTCATCTTCAGCACATGCATTTGCAGTTGGGCACTCACGAGTATTTAAGTTGGTTTTTTTTGTTTTGCATGCTGCAAAAAGTTTCTTTAAGCCACATTTCACTTCTCCAGCGCAGATGTTTTGCTCACCACACTCTGAGTTGTAACTAAGTATTTGAGAGCTAATAAATTCACATTTACCAAGATCATGCTTTGCAGGGGTGACAACAAATCCTGATATTGCATGAGGGGCCTTTGTTGGTGAATCCGTATTGTTTCCTGCATCGAAAACATCTTCGCCTCTAGGCTTATCATATGGACTTTTTGCTGGTTTTTTTGCATGAGGGATCTTTTTTGGTGAATCCGTATTATTTCCTGCATCGAAAACATCTTCGCCTCTAGGTGTATCATATGGACTTATTGCAAAACCTGAATTTGCTAATAAAAAAATAAGAGTTACCCACAATTGATTTCCAAATTTTTTCATATTTTTAGGATAGCCAATAATTAAATAAAAACAATTCAGCTTGATTCAGTGTTTAAAGTCGAATGTGTGAAGTCGAATAATGCTAAGTATTTAATAGAAAAATGGTAGTCGTTTAGGGATTCGAACCCCAGACCCTCTCCTTGTAAGGGAGATGCTCTAACCAACTGAGCTAAACGACTACAGCTGAAGTAAAAAATATATTTCAACAAAAAAACTTTTTTATCAAGTCCAAAGAATGAGTTTCAAAATCCCCGTAATTCCTTAATGGGTAGGGCGTATACCTGAAGCAGGAACTCGTCCCTTGCGGCGACGATCTAACTCTTTCCAAAGAGGATCCTTTTCTTCCATGATCAAAGCATACTGAAGCACGTCATCCACATGGCTTGCGGGGATAATCTCAAGATCCTTTAAAACAGCCTTAGGAACGTCATAAAGGTCTTTTTCGTTGTCCGCAGGGATAATAACTCGCTTAATTCCCGCTCTATGAGCCGCTAAAAGCTTCTCTTTTAGCCCACCAATTTCTAGCACATGCCCGCGAAGGGTTATTTCACCCGTCATAGCAACTTCTTTTGAAACGGGTTTCAAGGTGAGTGCCGAGGTTAGTGCAGTCGCCATAGTAATACCCGCACTTGGGCCATCCTTTGGTGTTGCACCTTCCGGAACGTGAATGTGAATATCAAGATTTTGATAAAAATCACGTGGCAATCCCATCGCCTCAGCTCTTGAGCGAACATAGCTATAAGCTGCTTGTGCAGATTCTTGCATTACATCGCCGAGTTTTCCGGTGATAGTGAGTTTGCCTTTGCCGGGCATGAGGCTCACTTCAACTGCGAGCATGTCTCCACCCACTTCAGTCCAAGCAAGTCCTGTTGCAACACCGATTTGATGCTCGTGTTCCATGAGACCGTATTTGTATTTACGTGGACCCAATAATTCTTGAACTTCTTTTGATCCAATCTTGATATCTTTTACTTTTTTATCAGCCTCAAGATATTTACGAGCACTTTTTCTCACGAGTGTAGCAATTTCACGTTCAAGATTACGTACACCTGCTTCGCGAGTGTAGTGGTGAATGAGTTCAATAATGGCACTCTCTGCAAAATTTATATTTAAGTGCGAAATTCCATGCTCTTTAAGTTGTTTGGGCACTAGGTGATTGCGGCAAATTTCAATCTTCTCAAGCTCTGTGTAGCTGGAGAGAAAAATGATTTCCATACGATCCGCAAGGGGTTGAGGAATTGTAGAAATAGAATTCGCAGTACAAATAAACAAACTTTTTGAAAGGTCGAACTCAACTTCAAGGTAGTGATCCACAAAAGTTTTATTTTGTGCGGGATCCAATACTTCAAGCATGGCAGATGCAGGATCTCCTCTGAAATCAGATCCCATTTTGTCGACTTCATCTAATAAGATGAGGGGATTGATGGAATTTGCTTTTTTTAAAGCTTGTATAATTTTTCCAGGCATCGCTCCGATATAAGTTCTGCGGTGACCACGAATTTCAGCTTCATCGCGAACGCCTCCAAGAGCGATTCTCACAAAGTTTTTTTCCATCGCACGAGCAATAGAACTAGCAAGTGAAGTTTTACCCACACCTGGAGGGCCCACAAGACATAGGATTGATCCGCGACTTTCGGGGTTTAGATTTTTAATCGCAATATATTCAATGATACGGTCTTTGATTTTTTCTAAACCATAGTGATCTTCGTCAAGCACTTTTTTACCATGCTTCAAATCGAGATTGTCTTTGGTTTTTTCTTCCCAAGGAAGAGTTAAGAGCCAATCCAAATAGAGTCGAATCACAGTGGATTCAGCAGACATGGGCGACATCATCTTGAGTTTGCGAAGCTCAGACTCTGCTTTTTCACGAGCTTCAGTGCTGAGGGTCATTGTTTTAATTTTTTTCTCGAGAGCAAGAATTTCAACTTTAAACTCGTCTTTTTCGCCGAGCTCTTTTTGAATCGCGCTCATTTGTTCGTTGAGGTAGTACTCTTTTTGTCCGCGCTCCATGGATTTGCGAACTCGTGAGCGAATTCGACGCTCAACTTCAAGAATTTCAATCTCTCCTTGAAGAGAGGCCAAAAGCTTTTCAAGTCGCGGCATGATTTCAAACATCTCAAGAAGTTTTTGTCTTTCTTCTACCTTGAGATTCAAATGAGCAACGATAGTGTCAGACAAGCGAGAAGGGTCATCGATCTTTTGGACAGTGATTAACAGCTCAGGAGAAATTCTCTTGTTGAGCTTCACGTAATTTTCAAAACTTGTACGCAGAGATCTCATGAGAGCTTCGATTTCGAGTTGCTCTCCAACTAAACGATCAGTTTCAACTTTCACTTCAGCCGCAACAAATTTTCCAAGATCTAAATAATCTTGAATGATCGCGCGTTTTTTTCCTTCCACAAGAACCTTGAGAGTTCCGTCGGGAAGTTTGATCATTTGCAAAATAGTTGCGAGTGTTCCCGTCATGTAAATATCATTACGTCCAGGATCGTTTGTTTCTCCGTTTGTTTGTGTACAAAGAAGAATGTCGACTTGTTGATCAACGGCTGCTTCCAAAGCTTGAACCGATTTATCTCTTCCTACAAAAAAAGGAATAATCATGTGAGGAAAAACAACGATGTCTCTCAAGGGCAAGAGAGGATGTATGGGAGTTGGTTTTTCTGTGCTTTTTTCGCTTTTACTTCGCCCTTTGGTTCCTTTTTTTGCAGCCATACGTTTATTCTTGCAGGAAAATTTCGAGTGGACAAATATATACGTAATGCTCAGGGTTATAAGGCTTAATCTTTACAAGACTTTTAAGATTGAGAGCAAACTGATGATTGCGCCTATTCAAAAATAATTAGTTACAAACAAGAGTGAGAAATAAAAACCTTAAGCGATTTCTTTTTCTTTATCGCTGTCTATCCCAAATTCAAGAATGGGTTTTTCTTTTTTACGTAAAACATCAGCTGTAATACGGCAAGATCGACAATTCTTGAGAGAAGGAAGATCGTACATCGTATCTAAGAGAATATTTTCAAGGATCGATCGCAATCCACGAGCTCCCGTTTTTCGCTTTATGGCATCTTGCGAAATCATATGGAGCGCTTCGTTATCGAATTCGAGATTAACGCCTTCAATCTCAAAAAGCTTTTGATACTGCTTTATGAGAGCGTTTTTGGGTTTGGTGAGAATATTCACTAAGCTTTCTTCATCAAGCTCGTCTAATGTTGCGATCACAGGAAGGCGGCCTAAGAATTCAGGAATCAATCCAAAGCGAGTAAGGTCTTCAACCATCACATGCTCAAGAGGATTCAAAACTTGGCCTTTTATTTTTTTTGAAACAGTCGCTCCAATGCCCATGCTCTTTTGATGCATTCTGCTTTCAATAAATTTTTCGAGACCCGCAAAAGCCCCTCCGCATATAAAGAGAATATTAGAGGTGTCTACTTGAATATATTCTTGTTGAGGATGTTTGCGTCCGCCTTTGGGAGGAACGTTTGCACGAGTTCCCTCAATAATTTTCAAAAGAGCTTGTTGCACTCCTTCTCCACTCACGTCTCGAGTGATGGAAGGGCCGTCTGATTTACGAGTGATTTTATCCACTTCGTCGATGTAAACAATTCCGCGTTGAGCACGCTCGACATCCCAATCCGCTGCTTGGAGCAAATTGAGGATGATATTTTCCACGTCTTCACCTACATATCCAGCTTCTGTAAGAGAAGTGGCATCGGCAATCGTAAAGGGGACTTTCAGCGTTTTTGCGAGCGTTTGAGCAAGCAAAGTTTTTCCGGTTCCTGTAGGACCAATCAAAAGAATGTTTGATTTTGAAATTTCAACGTCGTCACTTTTCAAAGATTTTGGAAAATGAATTCTCTTATAATGGTTATGTACTGCAACTGAAAGAATCTTCTTCGCTCTTTCTTGTTTGATCACGTAATCATCAAGAATGGCTTTGACTTCTTGTGGCTTAGGAACCTTAGCGACACCTTGTCGAACCTCTCGAACCTGTTCTTCAGTAATGATGTCTCGGCAAAGTGTGACGCACTCGTCACAGATGTATACCGATGGTCCTGCAATTAATTTTTTAACTTCACGTTGGGTTTTTCCGCAAAAGGAACAACTTAAGTCTTTCATGTTTTCGCCCCCTCAGCGACCTTAGCGATTCTCACGCTTTTTGTTGACCACAGCATCAATTATACCAAAATTCTTAGCATCATCGGCTGACATGAAATTATCGCGATCCGTGCGTTTTTCGATCTCACTTAAAGACTGACCTGTATGATCAGCAAGAATTCCATTGAGTAATTGTTTCATGCGCAAAATTTCTTGTGCATGAATTTCAATATCAGAAGCCTGACCTTGAACACCTCCCAAAGGTTGGTGAATCATGATTCGTGAATTTGGAAGAGCAAAACGTCTTCCCTTTTCTCCACCAGCTAACAAAACAGCGCCCATACTTGCGGCCATACCTGTGCAATACGTTGATACCGGACAGGAGATGTATTGCATAATGTCGTATATTCCCAATCCTGCAGAAACACTGCCACCCGGACTATTTATATACATAAATATCTCTTTTTCAGGATCTTCCGACTCTAAAAAGAGTAGTTGAGCTATAATTGCGTTCGAAACATGATCATTTACCTGGGTCCCCAAAAAGACAATTCGATCTTTTAAAAGGCGGGAGTAAATATCATAGGTTCGCTCTCCACGGGGCGTTTGCTCTACAACATAGGGAATATTTGCAACAATATCTTCAAGTTTCATCAAGCCTCAGTAGCCTTTCCTAGGAGCCAGTCGAGAGTCTTCACCTCTTGAATTTTTTCGACAACCGCACCGACCATACCTCGGTTTTGGATTTCTTCGAAAACTTCTTTAGGGTTGCGTCTTTGTTCGACTGCCATCCTTACAATTTCCTTTCGGAAATCTTCTTCGCTGGCTTGAATATTTTCCTTCTCTCCGATTGCATCAAGAATGAGTGAAGTTTTGGCTTGAGACTCGGCAGCCGTCAAAATGCTGTCACCTTGTTCTTTAAGTTTCACTTCGATGTCTTCTTTGCTGAAACCCATTTTTCCAAGTTCTGTCGCATAGTTATAAACAATGGTTTGCATCCAACGAGCTTTCATGGATTCAGGAACTTTAATTTCGTGTTCTTTAATCAAGAATTCGACAAGATTTTGGCGGTGAGTATCGTTCTGAACTTGCTGTTTTTGAGCCTTTAATTCTTCTGTTATTTTTTCGCTAAGGTCATTTAAATTTTTAAAATTGCCAAATCTTTTTGCACTTTCGTCGTCTAAAAGAGGAAGGTGCTTTGTTTTAAGACCGTGTAAAGTGACTTTGTAGTAAAAAGTTTTCTTTTCTTTACCATCTTCAGAAGTGGGGACTTCATTTGAAAACTCACGAGACTCACCTTTTTTGATTCCACGGATTTTTTCTTCAATGGATTCCACAAGTGGACCTACACCCATTTCGTGAATTAATTTTTCGCCTTTGCTTTCAGCAAGTTTCTCAGGACTATCTGCTGTAAAGAATTCAAACTCTCCTGCGATTTTTCCTTCGAAGATATCTCCGTCGTGATCGTGGAAGTGTCCAAGTGAAGAATGCAAGCGATCGAGTTGTTCTTTGACTTCTTCTTCTTTCACTTCAACAGATTCTGGTTTGATTTTAAATCCAAGATAATTTTTTAAATCAATTTTTGGAATGTTTTCGAAAGTCGCAGAAAATTTAAATGGAAAACCATCGAGTAAAGTTCCCGGCTCAATTTTTGGATTTTCTGCAGGTTTAAGGCCGTTGTCTTTTAGGGCTTGAGGTAAGTTGCCTTGAACAAGCTCTTGAATCACGTGTTTGTGTGCATCTGCTTGATATTGAGTGCGCAAAAGATCGAGGGGAACTTTGCCTTTGCGAAAGCCTTTGAGTTCAACGTTTTCTTGGAGGCCGCGAAGGACGCGGTTAAAGGTACTTGTAACAACTTCAGAAGGGACTTCAATAGAGACTTTTTTACGGTTATTTTCTAGTTCTTCGACTTCGAATTTCATGGGATTTGTTATGGTATTTATCAAGGATCGAATCAAGAAAAACCCAGCAAAATAAGGCCAAAGATGTCCATTGAGGGAGCGAAAGAGGGCCGATGAAGCCTCGAATGAAATCTCCTCTTAAAAATTCAAGAAAAAATCGCAAAATGAGGTAGCTAAAAAGGTAAATTCTAAAAGCCGTTAAGGGGTTGAGTTCGCCTCGTTTTTTATACAAAAAAGCAGCTAAAAGAAGGGTGAAAGCTGCCTCTATCAAAGGCCATGAAAAGCCTAGGGGGTTGCGAGCAAAGCAACAGCCTGCGAAGTGACATCCAAGCCGGCCAATACCCTGGGAAAAGGGCAATAAGTAGCTCCACAAACGAAGAAGTTCAGACCCCATTTTTTTATTTTTGAGTGCCCACGGCTTAGCAAAAAATATCACAAAAAAGAGGAGTCCCATGATACTTGTGGGGGCAAAGTTTAGTTCATTTGTAAAAAGGTAATAGCCAAGAGCTCCTAGGAGTTTTGAAAAGAAAATCAGAAGAATGAGTCCAAGGCCTAAAAGAAAAAGAGCTTTTTGAGTAGATTGTTTGTGCTCTCTTAAGAGAAAATAGGTAGGACTCAGGATGATTACAACTCCCAGAGCGGTAAAAAAAAGATAGGCATCCATTCCTTATTTTCTTTAGGATTTTTCTTTGGGGAGATTTTTTAAAATAAAAGGCTCAAGCAAAAGTAAAACAAGAGCAACAGAAATTGCAGAATCAGCAAAGTTAAACACGGGCCAATGACAAGTTTTTGCTTCGGAACCTAAGAAAAAAAGTGGAAGACACTTTCCACTTGAAGTTGGGTAAAACCAATCAATAAAATCGATGACGTATCCAAAGCGCAATCGATCGATCACGTTGCCAATGGCTCCTCCAATAACAAGACCCATGACAGTCGGCCGGAAGATTTCTTTTTTTGTAATATGCCTGATGTGAAAAAACCAAAGAAGACACAAAACCAAGACCGGAACGAGAAGTAAAAAGAGAATTCGTGAACTTTCACTTGTAATAAAGGGGACTTTTGAAAAACTTCCAAAAGCAGCTGCGTAATTGTAAACCATCGTCCAGCTCCACCAGCTCAAAACTGGGTGCGAATTGCCTTCGCTAAGGAGGGTTTCAAGAGCCCAATGTTTTGTCCATTGATCTAGAGCAAGGACGCTCAGGGCGATGATTGCGAGGATTGAATAAACTTTCTTCACAAAATGAGTATAGGTCTTGTCTGAATCCTTGAAAACCCATTCTTGAGATTAAGTCTTCAACAAAAACTTGTCTGAATGCGCTGGTGAGGATTATCCTTTGCCCATGTCTCAAAAGTCATCGGAAAAACGTTTCCCAGAATTTGGCTCGGATTATTCTTTTGCTAAATTTGAAGAGTCTGTCTTGAGTTATTGGAAACGCGAAAAGATTTTTGAAACAATTGTCGACGACGGTAAAAAAAAGAATTCTAAAAACTTTTATTTTTATGATGGTCCTCCCTTCGCAACAGGACTTCCGCACTACGGACATATTTTAGCAGGTGCGATCAAAGACATTGTTCCTCGCTATTGGACTCAGCGCGGTTACCATGTGGCTCGTCGTTTTGGATGGGATTGTCATGGGTTGCCTGTTGAGTATGAGATGGAAAAAACTTTGGGCCTCAATGGGTCTTTAGCGATTCTTGATTACGGTGTTGGAAAATTCAATGAAGCCTGTCGAAGTGTCGTTCTTCGCTATGCAGGAGAGTGGAGAAAAGTTGTTGAACGCATGGGTCGTTGGATCGACATGGATAACGACTACAAAACAATGGATCCCACTTTTATGGAGAGTGTGTGGTGGGTTTTTAAAACTCTTTGGGATAAGGGACTTATTTACGAAGGTAAAAAAGTTATTCCTTATTCATGGAGACTCACAGCACCTCTTTCAAATTTTGAAGCATCTCAAAATTATAAGGATGTTCAAGATCCTTCAGTTTATGTTTTACTCGCAATTGAAGATTCTCGATTTGAAAAAACAGCGCTCTGTATTTGGACGACCACTCCTTGGACGCTTCCTTCTAACCTAGCGGTTGCGATTCAAAAGGATTCAGAAAAAATAACTTACGGCCTTTATAAACTTGAAAAAACTCAAGCAGGTTGTGAACAGGTGGTTGTGGCGGATTTTGCAGCAGAAAAGCTGGGCCTCACAGAGCGTTTGAGAGAGGTTCCATCTTCGGAGCTCCTCAACCTTCCGTATAAAAGTTTATTTGATGTCTTTACTCGTAATGAGCAGCCCAAAGCTTTGAGGGTTTTGGATGGAAGTCATTTTGTAACGGTTGGAGACGGAACGGGTCTCGTTCACATGGCTCCTGCTTTTGGTGAAGAAGACTTTTTTACCTGCCAAAAAGAAGGAATTGAGGTGGAAGATCCCACAGACATGAGCGCTTGTTTTACAGACATTGTAAAAAAAGATTCTCGTCTTGCAGGGGTAGTCGGCAAATTTGTGAAAGATGCCGATAAAGATATTATCCAGATTTTAAAACAAGATGGGCGCTTGTTGAAACAAGAAACAATTAATCACCCTTATCCATTTTGTGAGCGTTCTGATACTCCTCTGATTTACAAGGCTATTTCGAGTTGGTTTGTGCGAGTTGAGGGAATGCGCGAAAAAATGGCCGCCAACAATTCCAAAATCCATTGGGTTCCTGAGCACATTCGCGACGGACGCTTTGGGAATTGGCTTGGAAATGCTCGCGATTGGTGTATTTCTCGAAATCGTTTTTGGGGCACACCCATTCCTGTTTGGTCTTGTGAAAAATGTCAGGCCAAAGAAGTGATGGGCTCTCGTGCTGATTTAGAAAAGAAAGTAGGCCAATCTACTCCCGACTTACATATGCATTTAATTGACCACTTTCGCTGGGATTGTGAAAAATGTAAGGCTCCTAAATCAATGAAGAGAACTTCAGAAGTTCTGGATTGTTGGTTTGAGTCTGGTTCGATGCCTTATGCTCAGGAGCATTATCCTTTTGAAAACAAAGAAGCCTTTGAAAAGAATTTCCCTGCCGACTTTATTGCTGAAGGGCTCGATCAAACTCGTGGATGGTTCTATACGCTCACTGTTTTATCGACAGCGCTTTTTGATAAGCCTGCTTTTAAAAATTGTATCGTGAATGGAATTGTGTTGGCTGAAGACGGACGCAAAATGAGTAAGCGTCTGAAGAATTATCCCGACCCTGCTGAGTTGATGTCAAAGCACGGCGCGGACGCGATGAGGCTTTATCTTGCGCAATCTCCAGCGATGCACGCTGAGAATTTACGATTTAGCGAAAAAAATCTTGTGGAGCTGATGCGTGCGGTGATGCTTCCGCTTTGGAATGCGTATGGATTTTTTGCATCCTATGCAAACATCGACAAGTGGAATGAAAGTTTTACTCAGGCTCCTACAGAAACTTTGGATGAGTGGATTTTGTGTCGACTCAAAGAAAGTGAAATTCAATATCATGAAAAAATGCAAAAATATGAGCTCAGTGAAGTGGCTCCTATTTTGATTTCTTTTATTGATGATCTTACAAACTGGTATATTCGTTTGAATCGAAGTCGCTTTTGGTCCTCTGAGTCTTTGTCTAAAGATAAGAGCAAGTGTGCAGCGTTTACGACTCTCTATAAATGCTTAGATCGTTTGGCGCTTTTATTGTCGCCTGTCCTCCCATTTTTTGCAGAATATTTGGACGGAGCTCTTCGCTACGAGCATGTCCAAGATTGGTCTTCAAAAGCAAAATCAAATTCCGTTCATGCGCGTGAGTTTGGTTCTTTGAGCAATGAATTATCTTTTCAAGAAAAAAATGTTCTCTTAGAAGTTCAGCTTGCGAAAAAAGTTATTTTGCTAGGACGCTCTCTTCGAGGAGAATCTAAAATTGGATTAAGGCAACCACTCAAACAAGTTCGCGTGGCGGGATTGAGTGCTGCTGAAAAAGTAGTTTTCCCAAATATTCGTCCTCTTGTTTTGCGAGAAGTAAACGTAAAGGATTTGGTAGTTGTTGAAAAAGCGAGTGATCTTGTAAGTGAAGAAGCTCGTCCGAATTTTCGAAGTGCGGGTAAAAAAGTTGGAAAAGATATGAAAGAGCTTCAATCTCTTTTATCAACATGGTCTTCTGATCAAATCGCTCATTTCGAAAAAAGTGGAAGTTTTGAATTTAAAGGGGTTGCTCTTGGTCGAGAAGACATTGAGATCATGAGAAAAGGATTGCCTGGTAAGCTTGCCGCTTCTGATAGAGGCCTTGTTGTGGAACTTGAAACGACTCTTACAGAAGAGTTGGTTGATGAGGGCTTACAGCGTGAGCTCATTAACCGCATTCAACAGCGCCGAAAAGAGATGAAGTTAAACTTGGCAGATCGCATACAGATTGTTTTTAAAACTTCTGAAAGTTCTCGTGTTGAGAAAATTATTAAAGCTGAATTGAATGGCAACGGATTAGTAAGCCAAGAAACTTTGGCCGTGGAATGGAAACAAGGAGCCCCTGCAAGTGAAGTGGAAAGCTTCGACGAGCATGGCTCCTGGTCTTTTGAAATTTCTAAGGTTTAAAAAAATTACTGAACAAGATCGATAGGTAAATCTTTATAAGTCACAACTTTAAAGCTTTTACCTGTGCCGTCTTTAATTGTAACAACGACTATATCTGAGTCGTTTGTTGGTTTTTCAAAGGAAAGCTTTTTATCTTCTTTGTTTGTGACTAAAGAAATCTTTTCATTAACAATTTCATTATTTTTGAAAGTTTTAGAAATCTGAACAGTTACAAGATCGTTGTTTTCTAAACTTAAAAGTTTTTGAGAAAATTCAATAGCATTTAAGATTTGTGCGCGTGTATTGGAGTAACTCACAAGACCGATAATTTGTACTCCATTTGTTCCATTCGAATAAATAATTTTTTTGTAGAGATGAGTGATTCTAAAAAATTCAGCTTTTTGATCAAAGGTTGCTCTTGAGAGGTAAGGCTTCCAATTTAAAAGAATTTCGTCGCGACGAACTTTAACGTTCTCAACATAAGTTCCGTCTGCTTGTTGTTTTTCAATAACAACAGGAGCTTTTTCAGACGTTTCATCCTCGTTAAGAGGGAGGACTTTTGCCGAAAGATTATTGTTTAAGAGGATGTTGCTCGTGAGTGTTACTAGAGCGAGAAATGAATAATACTTTTTTTGAGACATAATGCAGTGCATTATACATGATTTAGTTTGGGTGTTCAAGTACGTATTATAAAGGTTTCTAGCTTAAAGCCCCCTCATAGCGCTTTATACCGCGTTTCCAGAAGAAGCTAAGAAGAAAATAGGCAAGCAAAATATAAGCCCAGGGAGCCACCCATAACCAGCCAGACAGGGGCTTATTGAGGAATATTTTAACGGGAATTGAGACAAAGAATGCTGCAGGAAAAAAGGTAAAAAGAATTCGTCTGAGCCAAGCAAAATAAAAATCATCGGGTCGAAAGCTGAGGCGATAAAACTCAAAGAACATCCATACAAGCATGTCTGATCGAATCATGTAAAAACCAAAACAAAAAATAAGAATGTTGAGAGCGATCACTAAAAGAAAACCTAAGATCAGATAAAGAATTCCCAAAAAGATACTCAACAAAGGAGGTGCTTCTGGAAGTTGTGAAAAAGCATAAAGAATAACACCAAGTGAGAGAACAAAGTTCACAACAGAAATGGCATTCGGAAAACGAAAAGCTGTAAGAAAAAGAGAATTTACAGGCCTTAGTAAATGAAAATCAAAAGTTCCTTGTCGAATAAGAGAATCAAATTCCGTGAGATTATCGTGTAATAAGAGCATGAAGAGGGCATCTAGCAAAAAAACGGCACCAAAAAATAAAATAAGTTCCTCAGGTGCCCATCCCAATATGAGAGCACCTTTTGAGCCAATGCTTTGAGCAAATAAGAAATTGGATGAAATAAAAAGGATTTCCACGAGCGAGCGTCCTACGAAATTGATTCGATATTCGAGTGAACGATGGACGGTATTTTTGAATAAAGAAAGCCAAAGTGAGAAGTAAAATAACAAACCTCGAGAATATTTTTGTTTAACCTCCAAAGCTTTCATAGCGCCTCACTCCTTTCTTAAAAATCAAAGTGTTGAGTGCTGAGAAAAAGAAAAGCCACAAAAGTCCGCGAAGAAAGGTCATCGTAAAATCATCCGATGAAATTTTTCCGAGGGCAGATGCAATTGGGTAATGACCCAGGTAAGGCATAGGACTCATAAGAAGGGAGTTTTTAAGCGATGCGGGAAGCCAGTCGATAGGGACGATGGAGCCTGCAAATAATCCTGTTGTAAAATTAAAGGCAGAGATCATAAAGGAGCTTTCCTGAAGCCAGAAAGCGCAAAGAATAAAAA
>JBAXJW010000016.1:0-13332 GCA_037137635.1 bacterium
AAATAAGGGTATACAAATCTGGAGAGACGAAGATCTTTTTAAAAAAGCAAAAGACGCTCTTGATCAAAATTTTTTTATTGCCTTTCATGCCATTGGAGACGCCGCCCTCGACCAAGCTCTCCGCTTAGGAGAGGCTCTTGCACCTCAACTTGAAAAAGTCTTGAATCATTTTTCTCAAAAACTTTTTCATCGCTTAGAACACCTCCAAGTTTGTCGAGATGATCAAATTGAAAAAATACAAAAACAAAACCTTTGGTCTTTGGGGCTTCAACCTTCACATCGAGTAGCTGATTCAACTTTTGTTTTGAATCGCTTAGGAGAAGAGAGGTGCCTCAAAAACAGTTATCGCCTCAAAAGCTTTCTCGATACAGGACTCAAAGTTTCACTCGGATCAGATGCTCCCATTGTCTCTTCAAATCCATTACAATGCCTCAAGGCAAGCACACAAGACCCACGTGCGTGCGAAAAGATCTCTTTAAGTCAAAGTTTTGAACTGATGATCAGAAGGGGACGTCAAAATACGGGCTTTGAAGTCAAAAATCTTGGCCCTCAATCAAGAGCTTGGCTCTCAAATTATGAGTGATTTATGTCGATAGAAAGAATGTGAAAAAACTTTTTTTACTTTCTCTTTCTCTCAGTTTATTTTTTGTTTCTAAAGCTCATGCAGAAGATGAACTCTTCAAAACTTTAGACAACATCAATTCAACAGAAGGCCCTCTTTTTGATTACACACCCACAGAAGGACTTTTCACCATGAAAGGCCCGCCTCTTTCTGATGGAAATCTCAGAATTGTGAATTTCTTCAAGAGACGTATTCCAGATGCAGTCGCAAAAATACCTAAAGACGATGAAGGAGAACGAGTCTTTTGGAAAAAAGGAGATGTGATTCGTGATTTTGGAATACCTTACGGGATCTATTCAGTCGTTCGCCTTAACCACTACAAAGACGGTTATTTTGTAAAGTACCTTGGAAAGCTCTTATCAAATGGTCGAAACGTAAAGGTCTCTGAACTTTTCGCAGAAATTGCTGAGAATGATTATATCGTCAAAGAAAAATACGATGTCTTCATGCCACCCGTTACAAGCGAAAAGGGCTTAATCGACATTCGTTCAAATTCGATTGGATCAGTTTCAGCCTTTCTTGAGTCTAACCAAGATGAAAATCTTCTATTTTCAGGCACCAGAAATTTTGTAGGCGCTAAATTCAAAAAATATGTCGGTGGAAACTCAACGGCCATCGGCGCTAACTATGTCATCAAACGCGATGGAGCTCCTATCGCAAAAGCGATCGTTGTCGACGCAGACATCGACTTAGCAACGATGTACATCTATGATTCAATTAGAGAAGTTAGAGCCGGTGATGAGTTTTACGTTCAATAGACTACAAGTACTTTTCTTTTCACTTTTTATTTCTCTCACAGTTATTGGGCTTAAATGGTGGGCCTTCATCATCAGTGGATCGCTTGCACTTAAAACAGACGCACTTGAAAGCGTTCTCAATATTGCCGCAACCATTCTTGCCATCATTGCAACCTACCAAGCTCAAAGACCTGCCGATGCTAACCATCCCTATGGACACGGTAAAATAGAATATTTTTCTTCTACTGTTGAAGGTGGAATGATGCTCTTTGCAAGTTTCTATCTTTTCTATGAAGGAGCTCACGGACTCATTTCAGGAACTCATCTTAGAAATCTATCAGATGCTTTTCTTTATTCCGGAGCAGGTGCAATTTTAAATGCGTGGCTTGGCGCTTGGCAGCTCCATCACGGCAAGCGACTTAAAAGTGAAGCAATCATTGCAGATGCTAAACATCTTCTTGCAGATTTCTACACAACTCTTGGAGTGATTCTGGGACTCTTACTCGTCAAAGCGACTGGTCTTGTGATTTTTGATTCTATTATGGGAATCATCGTTGCCCTTTTACTTTTTTACAACGCCTATAAAATTATTGAAAAATCAGCAAAAGCTCTCTCTGACATTGAAGACCCCGTCCTTATCAAAAAAATAGTCGAAGAAATCAATTCTCCATCAAAACCTCAACACATCATCGACGTTCACCACCTTCGTACTTTCAGAAGTGGAATTATAAACTTTGTTGACCTTCATCTTGTGATGCCTGAATTTTGGGATATTAGACAATCCCACGATGCCGCTGAAAGCTACTGCAACAACATCAATCATAAATTTTCTGAAGAATGCGAATTTCATCCACACATTGAACCCTGCTGGCAAAAGTTTTGTGCTCGCTGCGAGGTGAGCCCTTGTCCTATCAGGCAAAAACCCTTTGAAGCTCGACACAACTTCAAAGAAGAAGAAGTGGCACTCCCGGGCGAAGACGATACATAAATTCGGCATATTTTTTGTAAGTCTTTTTTGATGGTCCAAAAAATACCGCTTTATGAAGCCGATCCGCTTCTTCATCTCTTTCACAAAAACTTTCCCAAACTTTTAGCAAGCCAGGAACTTAAATACTGTGGGGGGAAACCCCTTCGAAACAGGTTTCATTTAGGAATTGTCGGGTCAAGACGCCCTAGCCCTGAAAGCAAAACACTTATTGAAAATCTTCTTAAAAGACTGAATGGGCAGCCTTTTCGTATTATTTCAGGTGGAGCCTTAGGCGTGGATGCACAAGCACACCATTTTGCACTTCAGAGCGGAATTCCTACTTATAGCTGGATAGTGGGCGATCCTGAAAAACCAACTCCCTTTGGTAATTTTCAAATTTTTAAAAAAATTCTTGAAGATCCAAATTCAAGTATTCTCACTCCTGATTGCCTTTATCGAAAAACGAATCAAAACTTGGAACCTTATTTTTGGATCGAAAGAAATTACTGGCTTGCTGCAAACGTCGACGCACTTCTTGTGATTCAAGCCAAAGAGAAATCTGGAACCTGGTGGACCGTCAAAGCTTGTCATGATTTTGGCATTCCTGTTTATGCCCTGTCTGGGTCTTTAACAGAAAAAACATACTCTGGTAACAACCTCATGATTACCAATACTTATGCAGAAGCGGTCCATTCTATTGATCATTTTTCAGAAGAAATTCTGAATAAAATTAAGCTTTTTAATGAGATTTCCGAAAAGTTTAAGGAAGGAGGACCTTTAGTTATTCATTAGAGGTTTCTTTATAAAAATGAACGAACGACAAAATGATCGAATCAAAGAAGCTGTGGGGATCATTGGTCGTTTTTTGTCTGAAAACAACGAAATATTTGATGAGCAAAACGTTTCTGACGAACTTCTCAATTTAGGATTTACGGAAAAAGAAATTGCGGGAGCTTTTCACTTTATTGAAAAAAGCACATTAGGGCCACTTTGGAGAAGGCGTCCTCAAAAAACAAAGAAAACCTTAAAAGATCGGGCTCAAAAGCTTGCTCCTTTACGAATGCTTTCTGATATTGAAGCTACCAAAATTGATCCCAAAGCACACACCTATCTTCTTAAACTCCATAGTGTGGGGGCCATTGACTTAGAAATGATGGAAGAAATTATTGATAGAGCGCTCGGAAGTTCTGGTGAATTCATTTCACTTATAGAGATGAGACGAATCACATCTTTGTATTTGTTCACTCGAATTCAAATGACTCAAACCGAAGGCAGCTTGAGCGTTTCAAACAATTCAATAAACTAATTTTAATCTGCTATTTTTTTTAGTAATGCGCTAAATGTCGTATCCGAATCTTTTTCTGGGGAACCATGAATTTTCATTTTCTCTAAAACAAACCCTGGGTTATTTTTTAAAAATGAATGAATCACTTCCTCGTTTTCTTCAGCAAAGACGCTACACGTTCCATAAAGCAAATCTCCATTCAACTTTACAGACTCCCCTGCTGTATGAAGAATTTTCAATTGCAATTGACTAAGCTCAACAAGATCAGAAGCAAAAATCTTAAATCTCAATTCAGGATTTCTTCTTAAAACCCCACTCGAAGAACAAGGTGCATCCACAATAACGACATCGAATGGACCTTGCTGAGGAGTACACTCTCCATTCCAAACAAAAGAATGAAAGCGATGAAATCCCATCCTCTTTAATCTTTCTGAAGTGTTTTTTAATTTATGTTCACGAATATCGCTTAAAAAAAGTTCCCCACTTTCTAATTCAGCAGCAACTTGAACACTCTTACCGCCTCCTCCTGCACAAGCATCCCAAACGCGCGCTTTTGGAGAAACTTTTAGGAGAGACAAAATCTGCTGACTTGCCCAATCTTGAAGCTCAAACTTTCCGGAAAGAAATGTTTCGAGCTGATTCAATTTTTTTTGATATGAAATTGAAAAGGCTAAGTGATCTTGTTCAATCACTTCCGCACCCACTTGCTTGAGTTCCTCGAGAACTCTCTCAACGGCTTCTTTTTTATGAATTCTTATCCACAAAGGCGCTCTCAGCGACTGATGACACAAAAAGCGATTAAGCTGATCTGAAGACCAAGAAGAGGCCTCGACTCTTTTATCTAGAAAAACTTTCCATTTAGGCTCTAAGCCCTGAAAAAGTAAAAGAGACTCTACGTTCTTTTCTTTTTGAAACTCTAAAAGCTCTTTTTGCAAAGAAAGATCTACTTCTTCTTCAAGAAAACATCTTTGCTCAATACATTTCCAAAAAAAATCAGGATTCATTGCAATGAGAGCCTTCGCAAGATCCTCACTGGATTGATAAATAATAAATTTTTTGTTGTTTTCTTTTCTATTCCAAAGCTCTAAAGCAAGACGTGCAAAGCGCAAGCCTGAATAAAGGCACTCCGAGTACCACTGACGGTCTCTTTTTCCAAATTGCTTATAAAGTCTAAATTCTTTTTCGAGCCAAAGATCAAATTGATAGAATTTCAGTTCTCGAACAGCTTTCGTTAGATATTTAAACCAAAGCTGTTCGAGATATCTTTGCTGGTTTAAAAAGGCCCTCTTCCACCTCATCCTCGCTAAGCCTCTGCCACTTTCACGTGACACCTCCTGATTTAGAACATAGCCACCGAAGGCGATAGGTGAAAATACTTAAAAACGCTAGCAGCAAAGAGATTTTAAGACCTCACTATCCTTAAAAGGAATCTTTTGGGTGCCTATGAGTTGAAATTCTTCATGCCCCCTACCCGCAACAAGACAAACATCTTCTTCTTTCATGTTCTCAAGACAGTATTTCATCGCATTTTTACGATCCGTTATGCGAACAAAGGATCGCTTTTGCTCAATCAAGGGCTTCACTATCTGATCAATAATTTTATCAGGATCCTCACTTCGAGCATTGTCAGAAGTCACAACAACAAAATCTGCAAGCTGAGCTGCAATTTCTCCCATTTGCGGGCGCTTAAAAGGATCTCTATCACCTCCGCAACCAAACAAGACCCACAAACTTCCTCTTTTCATTGATTTCTTCAGAGTTGAAATATTTTTTTCAAGAGCATCTGGAGTATGAGCAAAATCAACAATCATCTTTCGAGATTCATTTTTGAACTTCAAACGAAGGATCTCCATCCTACCAGGAACTCCAGGAAACTTTTGCAAATCTTTAAGATGTTTTGAAATTCCACATTTTGTTAACTGATTCGCTAAATAACAAGCCGCTAAAATATTCTCAGCCTGAAACGCTCCCACAACTGGAAGCTGAAAAGCATTTCCCTCATATTGAAGTATTAATTCCATAGAGGAATCATCAATAAAATAATTTTTATTGCGCTCGAGTGAAAGAAAGGGGCTTTTTAACTCTTGAGTCAGCTCTTTTCCAACAGCATCGTTTGAATTTAAAACAACAAGTGCATTTTTCTTCTGAGCTGGTAAAAAATTTAAAAAGAAACTTTTCTTAACTTTTTTGTATTCCTCTAATGTTTTATGAAAATCTAAATGATCTTGGGAAAAATTTAAAAAAACCGCTCCATCAAAATCCACTCCCGAAATTCGCCCCAAAGCAAGAGAGTGACTTGTGACTTCCATGACAAAAGCATCCACTCCTTCCTCAACTGCTTGATGCATAAGAGCCTGAAGAGTGTGCGCCTCGGGAGATGTGAAACCTGTCACCTCACTCCACTTAGGAGATGAATTGTTAAAAGCGTCCCAAAGTTGAGCACCAAGAGTCCCAAGCTCTAAAACCTTTTTTCCGTTTGCAACCAAAAGAAAACGCAGAAGAGCGGCGGTGGTTGTTTTTCCATTCGTTCCACAAACTGCTAGCACCTTTAATTTTTGAGAAGGGTGCCCGTAGAATTCAGAAACAAAAGATCCCCAACTAAGAAAATCTTTTCCTTCTTCAAGAAAATCTTTTGAAAGAGATTTCAATTCCCGAATAACATCTGAGCTCAAATCTTTTCGAAGCACGATAAGGGGCTCCGTTACCTTTTGTCGAAGATCCCACTGAAGAGTGCGTCCCTTAAATTTAAGAAGTGGAAATTTTTCTACTTTCATGAGTGCCTTAAACCAATATGAGTAGACTAGGTTTATTTAAGATACAAAACAACTTCACGTTCTTTTTTTAGAGCAGAACCAGAATTGGGGATTTGATTGAGAACAAAATGTCCCCTTCCCTTTAATTTGACGTTTAAATTATACTTATCCGCAATTTTTAAAGCATTCTTCAAGTGGAGCCCTACAAGCAGAGGAATTTTCTCAGCTAACTCATCACCTTGAACATCTACTTGTTTCGCCTCTTCTTGTTCGAGCTGAGAGAGCTCTTCTTCGCTCACAGGCCCCTGCTCTTCTTCTGAATGCTGCTTTGAAACCTGAGCTAATTCACGAGTGATGCGATCCACATCAGGAGCCTTGGTGGGAGGTAAGGGATCATCATTTCGCAAACAAATTTTAGCAATGTCTGCAAAAAGAGGAGCCGCAGTTTTGCCTCCAGTATGGATTTCTCCCTTAGGATTATCAAAAGCGACATAAATCAAATACTTAGGTTCATCACTTGGAAAAAATCCTACAAAAGAGCTCCAGTAACTATCTTCTGAATATCCCTTACGTCCTTGAGTCTTTTGTGAAGTTCCTGTTTTACCCGCAACCGAATATCCTTCTACCCGAGCACTCATTGCTGTCCCACCGTCTGAAAGAGCTGCTTCCATCAATTTTCGAATTCTCGACAAGGTTTTAGGATTTAAAACTCTCTCACCTTTTTCTTCATGAGGTAAATTTAAATCTTTAAAGAGTTTGAGTGGGCGCAAATACCCATCTCCAGCCAAAACTGAAAAGGCTCTTACAATTTGAAGCGGAGTCGAAGCAAAGCCCTGCCCAAAAGACATCGTGGCTTGCTCAACTTTTTGATATTCAAGTGGCTTGTGAAGGATTCCGCGAGATTCACTTGAAAGCTGCAAACCACTTTTTTCAGTAAATCCTAACTTCTCAAGGATCTCCCATACGCCCCGAAATCCAATTCGCTGCCCAACGGAGACAGCCCCAACGTTGCTGGAGTACTTAAGAATTTCTTCTGGAGTAAAATGATCTCGCGCTTTGTGACCTGCATCTTTAAAAACTTTGTCTCCAACTTTGAGTTGTCCATTTGGAATTTGAAAAACTGTTTTTTCATGGACTAAATTTTTCTCTAAAGCCCAAGACATCAACAACGGCTTCATAACACTTCCTGGCTCAATAGGATCCGTGGCTCCAAAATTTCTAAACAAACTTCCATTTCGTTGAACTCTTGGATTTTGTGCCCACACAAGAATTTCATTTGTAGTGGGATCAACAACTATAGCCATGGCCGTATCAGCAGAATATTTAGACTTAAAATTATCCAAAGCTGTTTCCACTAAGCTTTGTAAATGCAAATCGATGGTGAGATACACGTCCTTGCCCGCTTCGCCTTTTGAAAGAAGCTGATCTTTGTCTATGTAGAATAAACGTCCTCTTGCATCTCGAGGCGTTCTCACAAGAGTCACTCCTCCTTGAAGATTTTTATCAAACTCTCGCTCGATTCCCTCAACACCATCTCCATCGATAGAGACTTTACCCAACAACGGAGCAAGGGAATCTCCTTGTGGATACTGCCTGCGCAATTCGCGAATCACGCCAAGTCCTTCAATCTTATTATTTTTTAATCCCTCAAAAAGAACTCGTGTTCTAGAATCTACTTGGCGCTTGAGCCATACAAAACGTTTATTTTTATTTGCTTTAAACTTTGAATAAATTTCGGAGGGATTCACCTGAATCATTCGACCCACTCGAATAGCAAATATCTTTCCGTTATCTATTTCATAAGGATCCATAAAGAAACTGAGTGTTTCAACTGAAGAGGCAAGTTCCCTCCCCATTCGATCTCGAATTTTTCCTCGTTCACCCTTTAACTCGATTTCTCGATCTTGAGAGCGAGTCCATTTTTTGAGTCGATCGCCATACTGAACTTGAATTTGCACGACTCTCAAGAAAACAACTGTTAATCCCAAAATAGCGAGCGCCCTAAAAAAAACCAATCGTCCTCTGAAGTTCATCATCTTAGAGATCACTCTTCATATAAATAATCTGATCAGCTTTGGGTAACTGAAACGAGGAATAACGAGAATCATGCAAAAGCTTCATTAAAACTTTTGCGCTCATGTTTTTTTCTTTTTGGAATTGAATTTCAATTTCTTTTTTCTTGAGACGATCTAATTCAGAACGCAAATTGGAAAGTTCATAACCCAGGCTCACCACTTGAATGCGCACGTTGATATGAAACACAATCACGCAAAACATAAACAAGCCTAAAAGAAAAATTCTAAGATTCAGTAACTCTCGACTCACTCCCTAAATCATCCTCTCAATAATTCTTAGTTTAGCACTTCGAGAACGAGGGTTTTGGATAACTTCTTCTTCTGTTGGAGTCAGAGCTTTGGTCGTCAAAATATTGAACCCCTCCTCCGATAAACTTTCATAAGCACGTTTTACTTTTCGATCCTCGAGAGAATGAAAAGAAATAATTGCGAGTCGCCCACCTTTTTTAAGATGTCGAGGTGCCCATGTTAAAAAACTTTGTAACTCTCCCAACTCGTCATTCACAGCAATTCGAAGAGCTTGATAGGTACGAGTCAAAGGATGCAAAGTTCCTTGCTTGTGAGAAAGGCGCAACTCCTTCATCAAAAAAGACGTTGCCTTTTGTGACGAAGAAAACTCATCTGGACCTAACTTTTTAAGAGCCTCAGAGATTCTTCTATAGCTTTTTTCTTCGCCAAATTTTATGAGAATATCTTCTAAATCCTTGGTACTTTTTTGAGCAAGCCATTCCTGAACACTCGGCCCTTCTCCGACATTCATTCTAAAATCGAGCGGAGCCTCGGAATAAAAACTTAGTCCTCTTCGCGGATCATCTAACTGAAACGAAGAGATTCCTAAATCAGCTAAAATAAAATCAAAGTTATTTTCAGGTGAAGCTTCTTTTGAAAATTCTTTACTCAAAAACTGATATCGCCCCTGAAACTCGACGCCCTTTTGCTGAATACGCAAAACAGCATCTGGATCTCGGTCCCAACACTCCCCCTTCCAAAGAGGATGCGCTTTGAGAATTGCAAAAAAATGCCCTCCACCTCCGGCGGTAACATCCAACAAACATCCTTCTTTTACAGAAGAAGGAACAAAGCCCAAAATTTCATCAAGAAGTACAGAGACATGACCCACACTTACAGACTAGCAGCAGAGCGTTCCCAACGCGCGAAAGATTCTTGATTTGGCGCACAATAAGACGCTAAGCCATTATTATTTATGGGGATTTTTATGATCAAAGGCCTTAGGCAAAACTAAAATAATTTGGTTTTTTTCTTGCACGCCTTCTCCTTGCGTTTTAACGTCTTCTTATGGATCAACACGACATCAAGCAGGAGCTTATAAATTATACTCGCGAAGCAGATCTCCGCATGGTGCCTCAATGGCTCAAAGACGCTATCAAATCTTGGGTTGAAGCTGTTGAATTAAATCAAGACGAGTTTGCATTTTACAATGAAAACAAAGAGAAGATCTCTTATCGAACAGATTACCTCCATTTGGATCAACTTCTCGAGCAAAGCGAGTCTTATGACAAGTTTAGAGATTGGTTCAATCGCCAAAAAGCTCGGTTTGTTAGACACCATTAAGCAACAAAAGCTCTCTTTTTTTATTTTTGCTTTCATTTCTGTGCCTTCACGGCCTCCTGATATTTTGATTCGTGGTTTTCATTTAGAAGAAACAAAAGATAAAAAGAAAACCCTGCAGATC
Organism: bacterium; assembly: GCA_037137635.1. GTDB lineage: Bacteria > Bdellovibrionota > UBA2428 > UBA2428 > UBA2428 > CANIGN01. Next base: position 10,133 of record JBAXJW010000016.1, read on the forward strand.
AAAGCACCCGAAGCTCAGCAATACAAAAAAGAACAGCTTCTTAGAGCTCTTTCTCCTCAAACAATTTTTTTTCAAAACGAAGACAAAGAACTTCGCCTTGATTCAAATGAAATTTATACAAGCCTTGAAAGCCACGACATCTTTTTTAAAGGATCGACCGAACTTAAGAGTCCCGAAGGCTTTAACATTCAAGGAGAAAACTTACGCTACACTCACAAAAACAAGAAAATACTTTCCGATGAAAGCCTTCACTTTGTAAGCACTCCAGAATACAAACAGTCCTTTATCGAAGGTTGGGGAACCGGACTCGAAGCCGACCTGAATCAAAAAATATTCTTTATTCCCAAAGATGTTAATTTCTCATTTCTCTCAAAAGATTCCTCTGCGGCCCTTTCTAAAATCAAAGGAGATTCTGTTCGAATTTTTAGAGAAAAAGGCTGGGCCCAAGTTCAAGGAAACGTTGCTTTTCAAAACAAAGATATTAGCCTCCGCTCTGATTTTTTATCTATTTCATTTGACCCAAAAGGGAAAAAATCAACAGAAGAAGCCAAATTCCAAAGCACAAACCAATCTCATGTTGTAGCGCTTTTTGATAACTTCAAACTTTCAAGTAAAGAAATTATCCTGACCATGAAAAACAGAAAAAACATTTCCTTTATCGAGGCTAATGGAGAAGTCGTTCTCACGAGTGATAAAGGACTTGAAGCGACTACTCAAAGCTTGAAGATTATCAATCCTGAAGAAAAAAGTAGAAAAATTTCTTTCATCGGAAACGTCTACCTCAAACAAGGGAGCGATGAAGCTAAATGTAGAGAAGCCTCGATTGACCCCAACGCGGATAATTGGACCTTAAAAGGTGACGCCTCTTTTCAGCGCGGAAAAGATATTCTCTCAGGCGAAGAGATTCACTATTCCAAAACAAATAGCATCTTAGAAGTTAAAAAAGCGTCCGGACAACTTCAAAGAAACCATGTCTTTGGTCCTAAAAAGTAAACACTTCACATCAACGTCTACAAGGAGAGCTCAGGAACAGAATTCACTTCTGGAGCCTCAAGGCGCTCAACAACTTTGAGAAGTTCTTCTTTTAATTTCTTTTTCTTCTCAAGGCTGAGCGACGAAAAATGATAGGTTCCACTTTTTAAAACAAAAGTATCCCCTTCAAGTAGAACTGGAGATTTCCATTCTTTTGAATGCTGCTGCTTTTCTTCAGAAGATATTCTTTTTGCCTTTGGAACACCGGCAGCTTCTAAAACTTTCTCTAATTCAGAAACAGATAACTGCTCTTCAAGAGTTTGCTTTAAAAGCTTCTTTAAGAATTCGGGATCTTTGATCCTCGACAAAACTCGCCAGTGACGATGAGTAAAAGACTTTCCCTTTGCATAGAGAAGCTTTTGCTCATCTTCGGGAACTTCCGTAAGCTGAATTTTTTCACTCAGAGTGCTCTTATGAGAACTCAACATTTTGGCTAACTTATCGAGACTTAACCCACGATTTTCCTTTAGAACTTTCTTCAGATAATGAGCTTCTTCAATGGGCAAAAGATCCTGTCTTTGAAGGTTCTCAACGAGCGATAGCAACTGAGCTTCGTTATCTGAAACCTTCTTCACCACGCACTCAAGATGAGTCATACCCGCAAGCCGAGCCGCACGATAACGACGCTCACCGCTGATAATTTCATATCCAGTTCCCCGTGGCCTCACCGTAATGGCTTGAGCCTGACCCACTTCTTTCATTGTGATGGAAAGCTCTTCGAGAGACTTTGGATCGAAAACTTGCCGAGGTTGCTCGGGATTAGGAAAAATCAAAGAAATAGGAATCTTCTTACTGCCGCCCGCATTTTCAAGAGCTTCTGCACCTGCCACAACGACCTCAGCAATTTTTGAAATACGACTACTCAAAAAGCCCTTCAAACCCGAAACGGATCCCTTGTAGGTCAATTTTTCAGATTTGTTATTTTCTTCCCCAAACTCCGAAGACATACCTCTAAAAATAGGGCTCTGGCCGATGAAAGTAAAGGCATCTTCGAGCGACTTTAGAATTAATAAGAGCAGAGCTCCATAAGGGACGGGCGCAGGTATTCGTTGAGATAGCTAACTAAGAGGGCTAGCTTAAAGCCGTGCGCATCGCTCTGCTGCAAATACATTCTATTTCTGGCCAAATTGCGTGGAACACTCGCAAAATCATAGACGCTCTCGAAATCGCAAAAGAAAAACAAGTCGACTTAGTTGTAACACCCGAACTCGCTCTTGTCGGATATCCACCAGACGATCTTCTAACTCTACAGCCCTTTCTCAACGAAGAACGAAAAGCGCTCGCTCAATTGGCTGAAGAAACTCAAAAAACTGGCGTTGCTCTTCTTGTGGGTCATACCGAACTCAATGAACAAAACTTTTTTTGGAATTCTGCGAGCTTGTTCGAAAAAGGCGAATGCGTTGGGACTATTCGAAAAAAACGCCTTCCTAGCTACAACATTTTTTCAGAAGCTCGTCACTTTGCTTCTTATACAAAAGATCAATCTCCTTTGCTTTTACGAGGTAAAAAAATTGGAATCAGTATCTGTGAAGACGCTTGGGATGAAATTGAATCCTATGGACCACTCTTTTTGCGGCAGTATGAAAACACTCCTCCTGTTTTCAAAGACGAAAGAAAAAACTGCGATCTACATATAAATTTGTCTGCATCTCCTTTTGAATGGAACAAAGGCCAACTCAGAAGAAAAACTTTTCAAGAAATTTCAAAAAAACTTGGGAAACCTTTTTTCTGGGTTAACCGTGCAGGATCTCAAGACGAAGTTCTTTTTGACGGAAAAAGCGCCACATATGACGGTGAGAATTATTTAGAAGCAAAATCTGGTGAAGAAGATTTTCTCATCTGGGACTCTCAATCAATTCAAAAAACAAAAGCATCACCTGAAAAATCATCCTGGCAAGGACTCTCAGATATGTTGGTTATTGGATTAAAAAATTTCGTTCATCAATCTGCCGCTCAAGGAGTCATCGTAGGCCTTTCGGGAGGTATAGACTCAGCATGCGTGGCCACTCTTGCAGTGAAAGCTCTTGGCCCCGAAAATGTTCTTGGAATTTCTCTGCCAAGCGAAATTACAGGTGACGAGTCTAAAAAACTTGCAAAAGATTTAGCCGAGAATCTTAAAATTCAATTTAAAGAAATGTTCCCCAACCCCAAATTCCACGGGCGATGAC
>JBAXJW010000017.1:0-13295 GCA_037137635.1 bacterium
GTCTTTTATTTTTTGAAAAAGCAGAAATCAATAAATCTTGCGCGATTTCAAATAAAGAACTTCTTTATAAAACAGATAAGCCTTTTGAGAGACTTTCTCATCCTTGGATTCAAGGACAAGAATGGCTTCTTTCTAGAAGTTTTGGAACTCAACTCTCAAACGACTACATCATTGGAAATGCTGGCTTTGAACTTCAACTCAAAGAAGGCGCACTTGGTTTTCCTCAAAAAATAAATCTCCCGGAATGCAAAGACTGCCTTCTCTCTACTCTGTATAGCAAAGACTATCGCGGCCCCATTATTTTCAATCCACATACAAAATCATTAAAAAGCTTCACTCAATTCACCGAAGCTCCCATAAACTATGCTCTTCAAGAAAAAATATTTTCTAATCAAAAACTTTGGGATGAAGATCGCTTAGTCAGTCACGAACTCAAGCAGGCTTTACCTTTAGCAGCTGATGCTCAAAAAACTGAGCCCAAAAAAATTGAGATTCAAAAGATTGAAAATCCAACAAACATCTCCCAATCTCTAACAGAAAATCTTTTTATAAAAAAATACAGTACATGGCCCAGCATTATCCCAGAGAATCGCCTCATTACTTTTCAAACGGGAAAAAATGCCTATATTTCAGGCCAAGCAAGCTTCTCAGACCTCTCCAACAACTGGCAAGGAAAGGGCTCTCTAGGATACGACTCACCCACTCGACGTTTTTTTAACGAAATATCCATCCTTCGCAACTCTCTAGGTTTGGGCATGATTGATCAATGGCAACTTCAAGAAGCCAAGAGCACTCAATATTCACAAAACGAGCTTCAAGATCGATTCACTGTTCTTTCACAATTACGATTCATGAAAAGACTTAACACTTCCTTTTATGCGGCCTTTTACCCAGGCCTTGAATACAGAAAAGCCAGTGAAGCTGGAATCTTTAGCTCCTATTCAAGCTTTATCCCTACTTTAGGCTTTAGATTTGCAAGCCCGGCAGCCATTGAAACCTCTCTTCAAAATTATCAAATAACTAACTTTCGAAATGCTTTATCCCTTTCTACAAGACTTCGTTTTTTGCCCGAAGTTTCCGTTGAAGCTAAAGGGAATTTTCAAGGAAAGATCTCAAAAGTTGGCTATCTCTTAGAAATTGAATATGCGAAAAGCTCTCCAAAATCTTTTCCTAAAAGTTATTATGAATGGGGTGGCAGAGAACGACTGACCTCTCTTGATAGTAGCTACCTTGCAAGAGGATTTCCTGTGGGAATTGGCCCGTCCCTACAACTCCTGCGCGCAAACGCAGAAGTTGGTTTTAAATTACTTAAAATTAACCGAGGTCTTGCTTGGAATCGTTTTCATTTAGCAGATATTGAATTGAGACCTTTTTACGAAGTTCTTACAACTGACCTTTACCAAATTGACGAAAAAATTCCCTACAAAACGAATATACGAATGGGCAAAGAATACTTTCAAACTCTTGGCGCTGAACTCGACTTTTTCTGCCAAGCCCTTCATTACTTTGACTTCAAAGCAAGCTTCGGCGTTTATCGTGGCTTTGGAAGACTCGGATCAACCCAATACGGTGTCAAACTCACCTCTCTTCTCGACTTTCTCTAAGCACGATAACATTAAAAAATGGAAGTAAGATGTCCCTCTTGTAGTGCTCAACATAGAAGTGAAGACTACCCAGGAGCTTTCGACATTCTTTGTGGATGTGGATACCTTATCCTAAACCCTGAACTTTCGGCTGATTCGCAAAGCTATAATCGAATAAATTTCGAAGGAGCTCCGGCTACTTCGGAGAACTCAAAAATTGCGATTGACGTTGAAACACCTACAGTTCAATCAGGCAACTTTTCTTTAGAGGAAAGTCCCTTTTTTGCTGCTGAAAACTTAACCCCTCCTGAAGAACTTCCTTCTGGAATGCTTTACGATCCATCAGAAGTTCCAGCTACGAACGTTAATGAAACAGTAGAATCAAAGCCAGAAAAAAGCCAAGCTCTGATGGAAAGAATTCAAAGTGCCTCAATGGGTCAAGTTTTAGGCCCAGACTACGATTTAGAGTTCAGCGATCTCGATCAAGAAAACCGGTTGAAAGCTCGCGAAAGAGTTCAGAAGTTTTTACAAGATCACAAATGGCTTCTCGAAATAATGGAACGAAGAAGTTTCATTTTGGAAAGTGTCTTTCAAAACGAAAAAATTGAAAAAGTTCCCGAAGCTCTCGCCGTTGAAATCTATATCGCCTGTCTTGAAAACGGTGGCAAGTGCAACTTTCAAAAACATGCCGATGCTTTAAACATGAACTAAACTAGCCCGAAAAGGCTCCGTAAATTTTGTTCAAAATATTTTCGACCTGAGTTCCTCGACTTCCCTTTGCCAAAACGAGCCCTGGTGATTGAAATTCTTTTACAAGGCCTTCCGCTAAATGAGCTTTTGAATTTTCCACATGTAGGACCTCAGCCGAATTCCAAAGTTTTGCAAACTTTGAAAACTGGGGACCCACACATAAAACAAGAGCTGGATTAAGTGAGAGTGCTTCTTTAAAGATATTTTCGTGATGAAGATCTGATTCCACTCCCAAATCCAACATGTCCCCGAGGATTATTTTCAACTTAAGATCTTTTGAACGTGCACTTTCAGCCGCGCTTTTAAGCGCCGCTCTCATGGAACTTGGATTTGCGTTGTAATGATCCCTTAAAACAACAAGATCCTCTCTCAGAATCCAAGCGGCCCCTCTTCCATCTGGCAGAGAGATACTTTTCAAAGACTCTGAGATCGAAGAAGGTGGCATCCCTAAGGCTTGTGCAAGCGACACAGCAAGCGAGAGGTTTTGAAGCGCGTGAAGCGAGAGGTTTTCTACTTTATAAGAAGGATGAACCTGTTCAGGTCTTGAAGGTGTGAGAGTCGCTCCTTCTTCTTTTAACCCTTTTAAAAAAGAATCATTTTCAGGACAAAAGAACTTGCCCTTCTTTTCAAAGAGATAATCCGCAAGCACGCGCTCTTCACGAAAAACTCCCTCTAAATTCCCAAGCAAATTTAAGTGCTCTTCTCCAATTGAAGTGAGAAGTCCTAACGTTGGCTGAACAAGAGCGACGTTTTGTTTCATATCACCCGGAGCATCTGTTCCAATTTCGATAATGGCCACTTCGATATCTGATCTCAATTTTTCCAAAGTCTTGGGGAGGCCCAATTTTCCATTTTGCGATTTCTCTGTTCGAATACATTTAAAATTTGAACTCAAAATTTGAAAAAGAAAATCTTTTGTGGATGTTTTCCCGTTACTTCCTCCAACAGCAACAACAGAACCCTTAAACTTTTTTCGAAATAAAGAAGCTATTTCCCAATGAACTTCGTGAGTACTTGTCACTTCAACAAGACGATCGTCTTTGACTCCAATATCTCTCTCAACAAAAACAGCGAGAACCTCTTTTTTTAAAATTTCTTTTACAAAGTCATGCCCATCAATCTTATCGCCCTTCAAAGCAATAAAAATTCCATTTTTTGATACTTCTCCTGAGTGAGAAGAGAAATGTGTTGCTTTTTGCACCAATTCGTCGAGGTTCATCTTTGATTAGAATATCAAAAATTTTGCTGAATGAACGATTTAAAAAAATCTCCGCGATCTTCAAAGCTTTTAAATTCATCCAAGCTTGTTCCGCCCGGACTTAAAACAAGCAACGCATTTTCCTGAAAGCGTTTCTGGATAGCCTGCAAAGCATCTTTGAGACTCCTTTCCACTTCTCCCTGAAGACCAGTTTGTTCTTTGATTAAAGAACCTGCTTCTCCAAAAAAAATAAGCTCCAGCGAGCGATCACTCCAAAAGCGCTTGAGTTTTACCCAAGGTAATTTTTTATCTCGGCCACCTAAAAGCCATATCAAGGGGCGGTCCGGAAAACGCTCACGCAAGGCGCTGTAAGCGGACAAAACACTTTCAACAGTAGTCGCTTTACTATCATTTACAAAAAAAGAATTCTTATGCGTAAATAGCTCGACTCGATGAGGGAGCGCTTCCGCTAGATTAAGCCCATCCACAACTTGAGACTCATCTAAATCAGCCGACGCCACAAATTCCAACAGGGCCGCTAAATTTGCACGATTATGCTCTCCTAAAAGCTGCGAATGCTTAAAAAGATTTGTCCCACGTGAAAGCTCAATCCAGCGAATCTTGTGATCCACTCCACTGAGTTTTGCAAAATCATACAAATCACCACCAGGATTGATCCCCCAGACTCCCTCTCGGCTAAAATTCAGCAATCGAAGCTTCGCCAAGTAATAGGCATCTAGATCCTTATAACGATCTAGATGATTGGGATAGAGATTCAAAATGAGCGCTCGATCAATCATAAAAGCCATGCGCTCCGTCTGATAGCTCGACATCTCAATAATCAGATACTCTGCTTTTTCACGATTATATTTCTTAAGATTTAAAACATATTGGGCAAAGGGAACCCCAAAGTTTCCTCCAATAAAAACTTTTTTATGGAGAGAAGCCAGAGCTTGGTATGCAACCCACGCACAAGTGCTCTTACCCACACTTCCCGTAATCACGTAGACTTTTTCATCTGTTAAAAAAGCCGCTGCCACATCCATTTCCTGGGCCAAATACACACCTTGCGCAACAAGCTGATCAATAAAAGGTGTCTGTGGAAATACGGGAGATAAAATAGCATGAGCCCATTTTCGATTTAAAACTTCAGATTGATTTTTGAAGTCACTTTTAGCTGGAACATCATCATAAAAATAAACTTCGAGATCCGGGTAAACAAATTTCAAAAGCTCGCAGACAGCTTCCCCACTGCGAGCACGGCCTAAAATCAAAACAGGACCCTTCACTGCAAACACAGTCTAAAATTACACGCACTTATGATTGATGACAAATTTTAAGACTAAGCTGCAAGACGTTTTTCTAAATTTCGCTTTGCTGGAAATTTCAACTCAAAACATGCGCCGCCAAAAGCACTATCGCTTGATTTTTTTACACTCAGCTCACATTCATGATTTTCTGCTATGAGCTTTGAAATATAAAGGCCCAAACCACTGCCTTCTTCGCCTTTCGTGCTAAAAAATGGTCGAAAAATCTTATCTTGAAGCTCTTCTTCAACTCCCGGCCCACTGTCTTCCACATAAAGAAGAACTTCATTTTCATGGAGACGAGCTCCCACTCTTACTTTTTTAACCGCTGACTCTTTTACAGCCGCGAGCGCATTCAACATAAAGTTCATCACAACTTGACCAATCTCCACACGATTTCCTAAGAGATGACACTCACAGTTCTGATAATCCATGGTCAGTTCAACATTTTGTGCCTTAAAAGCATGTCTTGCCAAAACATCCAAATCCTTAAATAAATCTTGAAGCGTAAAATCCGTTTCTTGAGTTGGCTGAAGCCTAGAAAAAGATCGAAAGCCTACCACTAAATCCTTCACTCGTATGACATTGGCTTCAATACGCTGCATAGTTTCGCGAAACTTTAGATTCAGTCTTAACTCTTCTGAATCATTTAACTGTCCAAAGAACCCTTGTAAGTTAGTAATCGGATTACTCAACTCATGAACAAGCGCTGCACTCAATTCGCCCATTGTCTGCAATCTTGAAGCATGAATTCTTTGCTGATTAAAATCATTTCTTCCTCGCAAAGATTCAAGTTTTTGAAGAGCAATTTTTTTTCCTGCGTTTTGAATCGCGTTAAACACAAACAAAGAACAAAGTGTGACCCCTGCTCCAAAAATCGAGCTTCCTAATTTTTGAATTTCAGGAATCTCCCCAAAAACCCAATAAGTATGAACACTCCAAAGCGCCGATGTAAAAGCACACTTGAGAATCCATGATTCAAAAATTTCTGCAGCTAAAAAAGCTGGAACAATTAACAAAACTGAGGGCAAGCGATGAAATTCTGCCTGCAAGGTCAACATATGAGCAACCAATGCAGACATAAGAAGCAATCCCTTAAAGCCTTCTGCCGCAAAAGCCTTTCTCTTAAGAGGAATGGCGCACAAAAAGAAAATTCCAAAGCTTAAAAAATTTTTAGATTCGCCCTCAAGGCCCGACCAGAATAAAAAGCTTGCACCCGTGAGTCCAAACGCTAGCCAAATTCCAATTCGATAAAGCCACTGAAACGAATTTAAAGCATCTTCAATGACAGATACTCGATCGGTTGCAACTTTCTTCACAGAATCTTTATCGGAGAAGGTGTTAGTCGCTTAAGTCAATTTATTGGTGTCAAAAAGATATGACTAAAACCAATATCTAAAACCCAACCCTATGGGAACTCCTCTAAAAAACTTATCAGGCAAATTAATCCCTGCACTAAAGAGAAGTTGAAAATGAGTGGTCATTTGCCACAAATAGTTTGCGTAGATAGAAAATTGAAATCCATTACGACGCTCTCCATTTTGGTGCCAAAACAGTGGCCCCACTTCTCCGGACAATTCAAAAGGCTCCAAATGCCAATTTACACTCAACGCAGGGCTTTCGTAAAGCTTGTTTAGCTCTACAGCTCCCCCAAAAGAAAAGTCGTTCCAAAAAGCATAGGAGACGACAGCTCTTGTTTGAAAAACTTCCAGATTATTATTCCAAGACTGAACAGCATGAATCACATAATCGCCTTGATCTGTTGCAAAAGCAGATGGCGAGCTTAAAAAAGCAAACAAAACAAACCCAGAAAACTTTGAAATAAATTTAATCAAGTTTTTTTCAACCTGCTTTTTTCTTTTGATCAAAAACATGTCTTGTTTGAATCTCTCTTATCGTTCTTGTTTTACTGCGCATCACAATGGAATGAGTCGTGCATCCAAAAGAAGTAAAATTCACTCCCCTTAACCACGAACCATCTGTGACGCCTGTTGCGCAAAACATCACTTCTCCTCGAGCCAATTCTTCCATCGTATAAACTTTATCCATATTCGTGATGCCCATCGCTTTTGCGCGTTGACGCTCTTCTTCACTTCTCCACCTAAGGACTCCAAAGAAATCTCCGCCTAAACACTTTAAAGCAGCGGCAGTAATCACTCCCTCTGGAGCGCCACCTGTTCCCAAAAGCACGTCAATCCCTGTTTCGGGATTACACGTTGAAATCCCCGCTGAAACATCGCCATCTCCAATCAAACGAATACGCGCACCCATCGCACGCACTTCTTCGATCAGCCCTTTGTGACGATCACGATCCAAAATAACAGCTGTTGTTTCTTGCAATGATTTTCCTTTTGCTTTGGCAACAGTACTGAGAATTTCCTTTGTACTCATTCCCCACTTAATCAAGCCACGAGATTCAGGACCCACCGCTATTTTGTCCATGTAAGTATCCGGCGCATGCAAGAAATGTCCTTTTTCACCAACGGCAATAACAGAAATCGCATTGCTATGACCAAGGGCCACGAGATTTGTTCCTTCTAAAGGATCAAGAGCCACATCCACAGCAGGACTACTCTTTTCACGCAAACCAAATTCTTCTCCAATGTAGAGCATGGGAGCTTCGTCACGCTCACCTTCTCCGATCACGACCGTTCCAGAAACATCCAAAACATCAAGAGCTCTTCTCATGGCATCGACAGCTGCCTGATCAGCTTCGTCGCGCTTGCCACGCCCCATCCAACGAGCAGAATTAATGGCAGCCGCTTCCGTCACACGTATAAATTCAAGAGCTAAATTTCTATCCATGTTTAAAAGTCTATCCGAATAAATAAAGAGCAGCTAGAAGTGTAGCGCAGAGTTTCTTTTTCTAAAAAATATAAATTAATCTAAGAAGTATCTTCCACGATCGTAACGCCGTCTCCGCCTTCTCCAGGCCAAGAACCGGTTCGAAATTTAAATTCTGTTCTTTCTTTTTCAAGATAAGTACGAATTCTTTCTTTTAAAACTTCTTTTCCGTGACCATGAACAATTGTGACAGACGTCGCCTCACGAGCCGTGAGTTGATTAAGAGCAGAGTCAATCTTTCGCGAAGCTTCTTCCCATGTTTTACCGCGAACATCACACACAAAACTTCCCACTTGGGCTTTTGACTGAGAGACAGCTTGAACCTTAGAGCTAGACTTTCTTTTTTCCACTCCCAGCCAACTCTTGCGGCTTTGATCAAAGCGAAGTTTTTCCTCATTGGTGACATCAAAAATTCTCTCAACACCCACTCGAGTTTTGATTTCGCCAACTTTTACTGAAACGCTTGCTTTCGTGTTTGAAACAGCTTGGAAGTCCTCTTCCACCTGCCCCATTCCTAAGCCTGCAATCTCAACAATCATTCCCTTTTTTAACTTTTGAGGATCAATTCCTCGCTTGGGTTGCACAAAGGGAACATCTTCAAGTGTTAAATTTTTTAGCTCTTGAGTTTTCTGAGAGATGTCTTCAAAGATTTGCGTAGATTCCTTACCTTCATTTTTCAAAGAAAGTATTTTACTCGCCAAGTCCTCACGCAAAGACTTAAAGTCGCGAAGAATTTCCTTCGCTTCCTCTCTCGAGTGATTTCGTAACTTTTCATCGGCTAATTCCTTTAACCGCTCTAACTCTTTTGTTTTTTGTTGGAAGGCTTTTTTAGAATCTTCCACTTCAAGCAACTTATCTTGAAAATGTTTGCGGCTGCTTTCTAAGTTTTTAATCGCTTTTGTGAGATCTTTGGAATCATCTCCCAACAATTGCTTGGCTCGACCTAAAACTCCCTCCGGAATCCCCAATCGCTCAGCTGCATCTAAAGCTGAAGACTCACCTGGAACGTCCATGATGATTTTGAAAAGTGGAGCTCTTTTTTTAACATCATAAGCCATAGAGGCCACTCGACATCGTTCATCAGCAAGCGCCATCACTTTGAGTGCGCCATAGTGAGTGGTCACAAAAACCCGAACTCCCTTTTCCATCAAATACTCAATCACAGCACGGGCAAGAGCCTGACCTTCTTCAGGAGCCGTTCCTGTTGCAATTTCATCGATCAAAACTAAATCGCCGCGTGAGGCTTCTTTAAAAATTCGGCTCAAAGAATGAATATGAGCCGAAAAAGTAGAAAGTTTCTCGAAAAGATTTTGGTCATCACCCATTTCGGCAAAAACTTTTTTTAATTGAAAAGGCACTTTTGCAGACGTTCCACAAACAGGAATTCCCGCACGCGCAAAAAGAAGCGCCATCCCCACACTTTTCAGCAAAACAGTTTTACCGCCCGTATTGGGGCCCGATAAAATAAGGGCCTCTTTCCATTCCAAACTATTGGAAACGACTTTCGTCTGAAGAGACAAAAGAGGGTGTGCTAAGTTTTGGAAAGACAACTCATCCCCTTGAGTCGCAACGCAAAAGTTATCCCACTTCGAAACAATTCGTGCTGTTGCTTGCAAATAATCCGCAAGGGCTAACTGCGCTTGATTTGTGATGAAAAAAGGAACGACATCTTTTGAACGATCTACAACCTGAGCCAAGATACGTTCAATTTCGATTTCAATTTCTCGCTCAGTCACTTTTAGCTGATTATTGAGATCTACAATCGCTTGCGGCTCTACGAAAATAGTCGACTCCGTCTTGGAAACATCGTGAATAATTCCCGGCATGCGTCCTTTGTAACTTGTTTTAACAGGAAGAACGTAGCGACCATCACGCAAAGTGATGTATTGATCGCGCATAATTTCTGCAAGATGAGGATCTTGGAGATAATCCTTCAGTCGATCATCAATGCGATTTTTTAAATCTCTCGCCATCATCCTAAGGGCGCGTAAATCTTCAGAGGCAGAATCAGAAACCTGTCCATGCTGATCGATGAGCGGAAAATGAACATCACACCAATCATTAAGAGGATCCAATCCATTCAACACCTTTTGAAGAGACGGCAACTGACTTGTAAGAACAACCGATCTTAAGCTGATGACTCCCTTTTGATTGCGAATCACTTGAGCAAACTCCTCAACGCTGATCGCTCCTCCGCGAGCCATTCGCTTATAAACAAGATTTAAATCAGACAAATCACTCAGAGGAAGTTGCTTTTCTTTGCGCTGAAGGCTAACAACCTCAACAATAGCTTCAGCCATTATCGAACTTTGAGCAGACTCCCAAAAATCTGGGCGAAAGGCCGCAATAAACGACTGCCCCATTGGACTCAGTGAGTGTTGAGCAAGAATTTCTAAAAAATGATTCCATTCCAAAACATCGAGGGTTTTTTCAAAAGCTGTTGTCACGATTGCATTCTCTCTCTATTTTTCAAAACTAACAAAGATTGTTTTTGATTTCAAAACCATCACTTCACCTTCGGCAGCACCTTTGGGCTTTTTTAAGTATCGTCGCTCCGTATAGTCTACCGGAATCCACGATCCCCTCATCTTTGAATGTTTAACAGCGACTAACGCTGCCTCTTTGAGCACTTCCTCCGAAGCTTCGTCTTTTGCTCCAAAACCTTTTTGGCCTCGACGAAGCCACACATGTCCACCTTTTTGACCTCGAACATGAAACCACAGATCTCGGCTCTGCGCTTGTCGATACAGCTCATCGTTCTCGACTGCTTTTCTGCCCACAATAATCTCTAAATCATTTGTAATTTTTTGAATTGAACCTAACTTTGGACTTTGTTTTTTGTGTTTACCTTTAAATTTTTCTAAAATCTTCTTTGAATCAGGTGCGATTGATTTTTGATTCTCTTCGCCAACTTTCACAAGACGCTCTTTAGATTTTTCAATCTTACGCTCCTGCCGCTGAAGAAGTTTTTTCATACGATCAAGAGAATCTTTTCGATACTCTTTTTTGAAAACAACTCCCTTGAGCTCAGAAAGTTTTGTTAAAAAATCCACCGTCCACTGAGGAAGCTGCGAAGAATTATCTCCCCACAGAGCAGGATTCTCTAAAAAAAATCGAATGCCTTTTTCATTTTGACGAAGCCAATCCTGCGCCGTCTTTAAATCTTCTTCTACATTTTGAAGAAGTTTTTTGTGCTTTGAAGATTTTTCTTCAACCGCAATCGAAGGAAGACTTTCTCCGACTTGTTTTAATTCTTCAAACGAAGCCCAGCGCGGAAGAGTTTGTTGATAATCTTTTCGACCTTCCACCTTCAAAACACAAAGAGATTTTTGAAGATCCCACATCATCGAACGATCGCCAAAATCAAAAAGAAGCCCTCTTGAATCTTCGCTCACGTTGAGACTCTGCAACGAATGTCCTACGAAATGAGCCTTTAGATAAAGCAGCAGCGGTGTTTTGCGAGAGAGAAATTGCTCCTTTTGAAAAGAATTCAGTGGAGCCGAGCGTACCTCTCCCTGCTCTCGAAAAAAGGCCCTTTCTCGCACGTGAGGATAGAGGTCCAAAACCATGATTTCTTTAGCGTTTTCGAGAGATAAAAAACGAACATTCTGGAACCTCAAAGGCGCACTCAAGTTATTGACTTGGAGCATTATTTCCTGTACCCTTTGAGAAGCTTTTTTACAGAAAGCAGTTTGAGAGGTATCTTCATTTTCCATGGCGACTAAAAAGAAAGCAGCTCCTAAAGCTAAAAGCAAATCCAAGGCAGGCTCAAGCCTTCCCGCAAAGAAAAAATCCGCACCGAGCAGCAAAGCAAGCAACAAAGCAAAAGTCGCTGCCGCCAAAGCTATCGCTTCTAAAAAAGTTGCCGCCAAAGCTATCGCTTCTAAAAAAGTTGCACCTCCTAAAGCAGAGCCCCCCAAAGCAGCGGCTCCTCAAAAAGCTCCTTTTTCAAAACCCTCAACAGTAACCACTCCTGAACAAAAACGAGAACAAGCCGCTGAAGCTGTGAAAATTGCTTTAGAAGCTTCTAAAAAACTCAAAGAAACAACTGAAGAAGACGAATTCGATCCTGAAGCTTTTTTTGCAGCTTCTGGAGGCGAAGGCCTCTTCAAAGCTCACACTATGCGTAAAGAACGCGTAGACGTGAATCTTGATATTCGTTATCGCATCATGGAAAAGGGCCCCATCGTTCATCATGCAGAATTGATAAACCTTTCCAAAACAGGACTTTGCCTCAGAACAAAAGACGTGTTCAAAGCAAAAACTGTTTTAAGAATTGAGATTCCCCTCCCCCACACTGCAGAACTTTTTTCAGTTCAAGCAGCTGTCGTGTGGAGTCAAAAGATGGATGGCGCTGAATATGGCGAAGCGATTCACACAGGCCTTCACTTTATGCCGATGAATCAGGCAAAGCAGGCTGTCATCAATAATTTCATCCAACAACGTCGCGATGAAATTATTATGGCTAAAATCGGTCTCGATAAATTTACCGATGTCGTGCCGGTTGCTGGACTCGATTAATTTAAAGCACTCACCTATAATCAGCTCGAGGAGACAATCATGAAAAAACTTGGTTTATTTGCGTGCCTTTTATTATCCCCATCTGCGTTCAGTGCGGTTTATGCACTCGACCCAACACACACGAGCATTGGTTTTGAGGTGATTCACCTAGGAATCACAAAAGTTCCTGGGAAATTTAAAGATTTCAAAGGCTCTTTTGAGTTTGATGAAAAAACTCAGACTCTCAAAGACCTCACAGTTGAAGTTAAAACAGCTTCTATCAATACAGAAAATAATGATCGTGACGGCCATCTGAAAGGTGCTGATTTCTTCAACGTTGAAAAATTCCCTCTCGCAACTTTCAAAGTGACTAAACCTGTTAAGCTTGATGGCAAACCCATCAAAGGAGATCTGACTCTTCTTGGAAAAACTCAAAGTGTCGCAATGAACATTAAATACAATGGAAGCATCAACATGGGTGGAACTCAAAAAACCGCTTTTGATGCTCTTTCTAAGATTGACCGCACTCAATTTGGAATGACTTGGAACAAAGAAGTAGATGCAGCTCAAAAGCCTAGTGCCGTTAAAAAAGCTGTCAATAAGGCTAAAGACTTAGCGGTTAGCAATGAAGTTTCAATCATCATCAACGTTGAGGCTAATCAAGAAAAAACCAAGTAATTCTTTTTGAATTTAATTAAAAAAGCCTGATTGCTTTCGTGGCAATCGGGCTTTTTCATGTTAATTATTTAGTCTTTACATCGGGATAAACATTATCGGCGTGTAGCGCAGACTGGTAGCGCATCTGCTTTGGGAGCAGGGGGTCGCAGGTTCAAATCCTGCCACGCCGACCATTTTTAAATTACTGATCTTTAAACGGGAATTACCCCATTTATGGTGGGCAGTTCCTAAAGCAGTAACTTCTTCTTTTTATTACTTTTTCAACGTTATTTTATTTCAGGCAAAGAGCTTTTACTCATTTTATCGGTGATGCGAGTGAAGGCTTGTTGTGCTCTTAGAAAACCCGTGAATTCTATTTTTCGAGCATGAGCTCGGGTAAGAGGATAAACTTTGATATATTTGAATCAGTCATGTGTGGTTTTTCCTTTCCTTGTA
>JBAXJW010000018.1:0-13148 GCA_037137635.1 bacterium
GATTCGGGCGTTTTGGTAATGGATGGAGCCGAAAACTCCACTTGGTCGCTAAAAAGTGGCCTCTCTTAAGCGATGAATTGTTGATTGCCGACGCATTTTGAGTAAAAGTCTATTCATCAACGGTGATTGTAGCTCAGTTGGTTAGAGCGCTAGATTGTGGTTCTAGAGGTCGCGGGTTCGAGGCCCGTCAGTCACCCCAGATTTTTTAAAAAAAGCTTTCTCCCAATATTGTTCTCAAAAAAGAAACAGTTTATACAAATTGTAAGCAATATGAAAAAAATATTTAAAGCTTCAATAGGTTTACTTTTCCTCACAACTTCATGTTCTTCAATTATTAACGGAACAAAACAAACCGTAACAATTGATTCAAACGTTAAAGGCGCTGACATCAATATCAATGGCACAAGTGTAGGAACAACACCTTTTACTGGTAAAATTCCTAGAGGTTCTTCTACCCAAATTTATGTTTCAAAAGAAGGTTATGAATCAAAAAATATAATTTTAAACTCTGATATCGAACCAATCTTTTGGGGGAATATCCTCACCGGAGGAGTATTATTTGTTGGTTCTTCTACAGACTTTGGAACTGGGGCTCTCTATAAATACAATCCTGCAACAGTCGTGATCGATCTACAAAAAAAGGGAAAGTAAATAGGGACTGCGTAGCGGGTCTCTATTCGCTATTTTTATTTTCTGGTCCACTTATTGTAAATGAAATTAATGGGTCTGGCGGAGAACATACTCTGTCGGCCCATAGATTTTATAAAATACAGCTAAGTTATCCCAGATATTTAGAGAAACTGCGCATATCCCTCAATCAATCTTCAAGCTGGAAAGACTTTGCTTGTCAGGCAAGCCTTATAAAATAAACGTGAAAAAAAGATATCATCAAATTTTTTTTATATTGATGATAAACAGCAGGCTTTTTTCTCAAGCATTTCCCGAGCCCGAAAAGTCTCTCGAAATTGAAAAATATAAATTTCTTTCTATAGGGTTTGCCTCTCAATCTTATAAAAGCCCCGTTTCTTTTTTTGGACACACATTTTTAGTTACCCACAATCAACCCAAGCCCGAACTTGAATCCGTTGCTATAGAATTTGTGGGAGACATATCAAGAGAGAACGGCATTTTCAGCGCCTTACTTAGCTCTGTTGAAGGCTATTATAATTACAGAAGATTCTATGACAAACTCAGAGAGTATAATCTTGAAGATAGAGGAGTATGGACCTACCGAATAAAAATTTCAGAACAGGAAAAAATTGCATTATCGAAACTTATTTTAAAAAAAAATCATCTTAAAGAGCGCTATTCTTTTATTAGAAAAAACTGCGCATACAAAATTTATGACCTTATACAAGAGCCCTTATCTCTCTCCAAAAAATGGACCGATTCTCTCTTTGTTACTCTACCGATACAAACGCTTAAACGAAAAGATCTTTTGGCGAGGATTGAAGAATCCTACTACTTTCCCTCTCATCAAGAACTGCTCTCAAAAGCGTTCAATGAACTTGATGCTGAACAAAGAAAAGTTATTAAGAAATATCCTCTCAATGCCTTCTCTATACAAGCAACCTCTCGTTTAGACACCAAACAAAAACGGGTCATAGAAAAAGCAATTGATTACAAAATGCTCAATGAAACAAACGAAAACAACATTGAACATTACTTCAAATTAAAAAAAGAGCTCTTTTCTTCTTCATATTATAAAAACACAGACGCTTTTGAAAATCCCCAAAACCCAATCAATACAAATAAAGAGCAATACGTTTCACTTTCAAATATTTTCTCAAGAAAGACTCACTCTCAATCTCTAGCAATTCAGTTCTTTCAAAGAGATTTTTTATCAACTCTTAATGACTCCTCAAGAGACAATTACCTTGAGGGGCTAAAACCAGAAATGACTTTCTCAAAAAGCTCACTAAGGCTTAGTCGATTTACGCTATTTAAAATTCAAAACACTTTTGAGAAGGAATACGTTACGAATGGTTCTGTAAAGCTTTTTGATATTTCATACTACGATCGAACGTGGACGAGTTCTTCAAGTACCAAATCTTATGACCTCAAGCTTGGATTTGGATATGCTGTTAAATTAGCAAATTTTAAGTTTGCCCTTATTCCCCACTTTGCCTTGAGATACCTCACTGAATTAAAAAGCTCAGAAACTGATTCCTTTGGCAAATGGAACCCAAAATTCCATACAGGCCTAAAGCTGTACATGTCTACATTTATAAATAATCAGACCAGAATCAAAACCGAACTAGACACAGATTCCTTAAGCTCGTTTAAAAATTCACTGAGACTCACAACAGATGCTGTCGTTTATGATGGTTCTATGGGAGCTGTACTTTTGGGACATAGATACCTCTTAAAAAGTCATTTAAACGAGCTAAAATTTACATACGCATATTTCTTTTAATAAAAACAAAACATTCACTAAAATCCATTAATATGGTATAGGTATTTTTTTGAAGTTATGCCATAATAAGACATGACTTCTCTTTTGGATGTACGAATCTTAAAACGTCTCACAGACTCGCTAAAAGAACTTAATCAGCATCGACCGCTTAAGCCCTCAACTCTCAAAAAACTTCGTGACCAACTGAGTGTTGAGATGACTTATCACTCAAATGCGATTGAAGGGAATCGACTGACTTTAAAAGAAACGCTTCTTGTCCTTCGCGAAGGAGTCACAGTAAAAGGAAAAAATCTCCAAGAGCATCTCGAGGCAAAAAACCATGAAGAAGCTATGAATTTCTTGTTTCAAATTGTTGATTCAAAAAAAAATTTACAAATTTCTCACCATCTTATCCGTCAACTTCATCAGCTTGTTGTAAAAGATACAGAAAGCAAAATTGCTGGTACGTACAGAAAAACGGACGTACAAATCTCGGGTTCAAAGCATCGACCCCCACCTGGATATCATGTTCAACAAGAAATGAATAAATTCATTGAATGGCTCAATAAAAACAAAAATAAATTTCACCCCGTAGAATTTGCAGCTCTTGCCCACCATCGTTTCGTAGCCACTCACCCTTTTGAAGACGGGAATGGGAGAACGGGAAGACTTCTTATGAATTTACTCTTAATGAGAAGCTCCTATCCGATTGCGATCATTCAAAAAAATGATCGCTTAAAATATTACCAAGCGCTTGACCAAGCTGATTCAGGAAAAAACCAAGCAATCGTTAGAATTGTTGCACAAGCTGTAGAAAGAACTCTTAACATCTACTTGAAGGCAGTCATTAAAAGTTCGCCCCAAACAGACCTCTTTCTATTATCAGACATCGCAAATCGAACTGAATTTTCAGCAAAATACCTTAACCTTTTGGCAAGAAAGGGAATACTTAAGGCGCAAAAAGAAGGAAGAAATTGGCTTAGCTCACTTAAGGCTGTGGAAGATTATAAAAAGGCTAGACTTCGAAAAAGAGGCGAATAAACTCTAAGCATGAGTCTTCGAATTCTCATCTGTGGTGGAACGTTTGATAAAGAATATGATGAATTGAGTGGAAAACTTTTTTTTCGTAACTCGCACGTGAGTGAGATGCTCAAGCTTGGTCGCTCAAAGCTCAAAGTAAAACTTGAAAAAGTTTTCATGATCGACAGCCTCGAGATGACCGCTTCTCACAGAAAACAACTTCTTAAAAAATGCATGAACTGCAAAGAAGATCGCATCGTCATCACACACGGAACCGACACCATGGTCGAAAGCGCAAAAGTGATTGGCCAAGCTCAACTTAACAAAACAATTGTCTTCACAGGAGCCATGGTTCCCTACAAATTTGGAAGCTCTGATGGTCTTTTTAATTTAGGAGCTTCATTAGCCTTTGCGCAAACACTCAAGCCTGGAGTTTACGTCGCTATGAACGGTCGTTATTTTCGATATGACCATGTTTTAAAAGATAAAAGCAAAGGCGTTTTTAAATCGATTTAAGTCTCAATTAAAATTCGTCAGTTCTTTTTGAGAACGCCTAAAATCTAGACATTCTTAACATAAATAAGTCTATAGATTCCAATGCTTTAAGCATGGAATACCCCTTGCAACCTTTAATGTATGAAACGGACTTTAATAATTTTTACAATCCTCTTCATGAGCTCATTTAATTCTTCACACAATCTTAACAAAAAATCTCAAAGTCTAGCTCAATGGCAACCGTGGATGGGTAAAGTTAAAAAACGTCTTTTACTTGTTGCTTAAGATAACAAAAAACCAACACTGTCAGTTTTCGTTTAAGATTTAATTCGTTTTTCATAAACTATTCAATTTTATCTAAACCGTCAGATAAAGCATCCGAATTCTTTGACATGAATAAAAAAATAGCAGTAACGGTACTAGTTTTAGCATGTTCATGCGCTACAAGACGTGTTGCACGAATAGACCCTTACTTTGACGATCGTCACGTCTTAATTTGGGGTCGAGTTATTCCAGTTGTTGACGGGAAAGAGAATTATCGAAATTGCTCGGTTTACTTCGAGGGTGGCAGAGTTCCAATTGATCGAAATGGAATATTTGTCTCAAAAATTCTTGAAGAAAAAGCGACTGCAAATGCGGTTCGATGCGGAAATCGCGTTGTTGAACTTCCCTCGAACTATGCGACCTTCCGAAAAAATGGTGGCCCACGCTCCATTTACGTAGGCAGCTTGATTGTTAAGTTCGGCTCAAGTGCTAACACATGGAATCGTCGCTCTAACCTAGCCTGGGTTGGTGATCGCTCTTATGAAAGAGACGGTTTCTACAACTACATGCCTACAAACTTAGATTATTTTGCCGTACAAGATCATTTCTACAAAGACAAACTTCTTTTAAGCAGTAACTGGGATATCCCTATGTTGCTTCAAGCTTCAAGAGCTATCCTTCAAACGCCAGGAGTTAAAAACACCGAGGTCATTCCTTCTGCTGTTTCAAGCAACGATTCAAAAGGCACAGGTGATACACTGGCAAGACAACCAGCAAGCACGGGTAACGAAACCTCGCGTGATGTCAGATACAATCCTCGCTACTACGATTATTTCAACGGCTATTCCTATGATCGAGGAAATGTATTTACTTATGATCGAGGTCTGAGATCTTACTATGACAATGGTTACGATTTTAGAACGATTGATTATTAGCTAACAGCCGGGGATTTCTTTTTTAATCAGTTTTTTAAGCTTAGATCTTCCAGCAGCATGACCTCTATCAGGCCTGAGTGGTGCCCAATAAGAAGTTTCAGAGATAAGACCATTGGGAATTTTATTTTCTAAGATTCTTACTGCACATGCTGCATTCACAAAGGGATTAAGAATAGATTTACGAGTATCGCCATAGTACTCAACGTGAACTCCCCCGTAATTCCAATTTGTTTTTCTAACTCGACTATTTGAATAGCCTATCGAAACATCTTTTTCGTAATCTATTTCTTGGCAATTGTTATATAAATAATCGCTTTCATCTAACTGAAAAAGTCCTACGCTATGTTGAATGTAGGGCTTACCAGAAACACTGGGGAAATCTCTTGTTTTGGGACGATATCGAATATCCGTATTTTCTCGAGTTTCAATTCGAGGATCTGATCCAGTTTCTACCATCGCAAGAGCTTTAAAAAACTTAGCAACGAATCGAGCTTTCTTCTGGGGAGTATTATGTCGAGAAATATCATCACACACATCTTCAAATTGATTAAAGTTTCTCAAGAGACGCGTATGCCCATTCAAAATAAAAGCAGTGATAAATTCTTCATAATCCTCATCCCATCCGCTTCTCATATAAGGCTTTACTTCTGCACGAGTTAAAGAAAGATATCTTTCTACGATATCGTTGTTACTTTCTTTATCTGGAGTCGCAGCGGGCGCAGATACCTGCGGCTTAGCAGGAGCAGGAGGTTCTTTCTCAACTGACTCTTGATGAGGCTTGCTAAGAGTCGTTTTAGAGTACTCAATAATTTTTTCTTTTATAGGAGCTTCAACGGGGGCTTCGTGTGTCACTTTTATTTCAGGTTTAATTTCGGGCTTAATTTCAGGTCTGAGCTCTGGTTTGCTTTCTTTTTTTGATTCAGATTTAGGCTCAGATTTAGATTCAACTTTTGGCTCTAGTATAGGCTCTGCCTTAACTTCGACTTTAGCTTCTGTTTTAGATTCGACTTTTGGTTTAGGCTGAGACTTTACTCCAACCTTTGGCTCTGCAACAACACTCGCTTGAGGAACATTTTGAGAACGATAAACGTCGTTAAGACTTACGTATCCTCTTGGGAGATCAAGCATCAAGAAATTTTTATAATCTTCATTTCGACATCCCATATCTAAATGATCATCGTCAATAAGCGAATGTAATTTTTTCAAAACATCCAAAATCTTTTTCTTCGGTGTTTCAATTGAAGTTACTTTTTCAAGTTCCAAATTAATTGCGATTTTGTAAGAAGACATCGGAGAAACAATTCCATTGGAATCATCTAGGTAATAAGAAAACAAAGTTTCTGTTGTGAGCTCATTCAAATCCAACAACAAATTTGAAAATTGTTTTTTTGCTGGCTCAAATGAGCCCGCTGGACGATCACTTTCATTATAAACTCTCAGATTTGAAATCATTGCTTTGTGACGATCTCTAGAACTTAAAAGCGGTCGAGGATTGTTTCTAAGTTGTTCTAAAATGGCTTCAAAAGCCTTGTTCTCAAAATCTTTACATCCATAATCTTTTAACAAGTTCACAACAAAAGACTGAAGTTGTTTTCGTTCAGCTTCTGCAACCACTTTTTCATTTTTGCTTAAAGAGCCCTTTCCTGAATTTACATTTAAAGAACTTTCGTGATCTTGAGCGAAGCCTTGTTTAAGAATAATAAACGCCGAAACAATAAAAAACGAATAGCGCGAGGCTTTCCAAAAGAATAGCGATGAAAACACGGACGGTGCCCTCATAAGTATTATTCTACCCCCGAACAAGGGCTAAACCCTTGAAAAAACGACGTTTTTTGCAGTTTTAAATGTCTAAAAATTAGACATTTGCTCAAAGAATCTTCAAGCTTTGCTTTATGATTGAGCTCTCTAACGCTATAAGATGAGTCATGGCAAAAAAGCAAAAACCTAAAAATCGTAAAAAAAGCTCTCGTCACAGAGCAAAGCTTAAACAAAAAATGTCTAAAGCTCGTAAAAGACAAACTCGCGCTTAATTTAAGCTGCGTCTTTTTCGAAGGTCTCACCAAGCGCAGCCTCTTTTACTGCTTTGGGTGAGCGTGCATTTACTGGAACCTTTGCGAAATAGACTTCTTGTCCGACTTCTGCAAAAGCGTAAACTTCGCCACCGATGTTTTGATAAAGCACAGGTACTGTTGCTTTCTGTTGAATTTTTTTAGTCCTTTTTGGAAAAGCTTTCTTTTTCATTTCTATATCCTCCTTGAGAGCTAATTGCTTATATGATTCCATTCGGATAGAGGATCAAAAAGTGAAGCAAATTCCTGACGCGATTGAAAAAAGAGATATCCTTCATGGCCGCAAAAAATTGTCAGCTCAGCAAAGAGAACTCATTGGGCTCTCCCTCAAAGATGCGGGATGGACAAGTGATGCTCTCGACTTTTTGACAGAAAACAAAATTGAAATCGAAAAAATCAAAAAAGCGATCATTGAGGAAGGAAACGTTTTTCTTCTTTTAAAAATTTTTCGAATCCTCAACGAAGAAAACCAGTCAGAACTTCTTCAAGCAACAATCAACGCAGAAACACAAGGCAAAACCCGTTACGCCTTGAAAGGTTACGAAAAACTAGGTCGCACTGAAAAGTACGAAGCCCTCAAATCTTCTATCTCTGAAGATGGTGACATGAAAACATCGCTCAACAGCGTCTTCATTCCCAAAAGCGAAGAAGAGCGCGAAGAAGAAGACGAAGAATAAAAAAAGTCCTCTTAAATAAAGGAAAATCCTTATGGCCCGAGTTCTTAAAAATAAAAATTCAAATGAAAAAAAATCAGGGTTTTCAACTCTGACTAAAATCGGACTATTTATCGCTGTGCTTTTAATCGCAGCCACTTTTCTAGAAGAATCATCTGGAATTGAAAAGAAAAGCTACTCCGAAATTAAACAAGCGATTCGAGATGGCAAAGTAAAAAAAATCTGGATGAATACCGAGACACTCGGAGCTGAGATGAATGACTCAAAAAGCTCGCAGTGGATTGCTGAACGTGTTGGAGAAGATCAAACACTGATTCCGCTTTTAGAAGAAAAAAAAATTAGCTACGAATCTAAATTTCAAAACAACTGGATCAAAGACTTTTTTGTTTCCTGGGTCCTCCCCATACTTTTTCTTGTTTTTATAACCCAATTTATTTTTTCGAGAATGTTCAAACAAGGCGCTTCTACGGGGATTATGTCTTTTGGTAAAAGTCGCGCAAAACTTGTTGAGCAAGATCCTCAATCCAAAACAACTTTTGCAAATGTGGCCGGATATGATGAGGTCAAAGAAGAACTTCAAGAGATCATTAGCTTTCTCAAAAGTCCTGAAAAATATTTAGCCATTGGTGGAAAAATACCTAAAGGCGTTCTTTTAATGGGCCCTCCTGGGACAGGAAAAACCCTCATTGCTCGTGCAGTGGCTGGCGAAGCAAACGTGAGTTTTTTTCAAATCTCGGGTTCTGATTTTGTTGAAATGTTTGTCGGCGTGGGAGCCGCTCGTGTTCGAGATCTTTTTGCAGAAGCCCAAAAAAAAGCTCCCTGTATTGTTTTCATTGATGAACTCGATGCTGTTGCAAAATCGAGAGGCGCAGGCGTTCTTTCAACTAATGATGAGCGTGAAAGCACTCTCAATCAAATCCTTGTTGAAATGGATGGCTTCGACAATCACTCCGGCGTAATTATCATGGCCGCTACAAATAGACCCGAAGTCCTTGACCCTGCCATCTTAAGACCTGGTCGCTTTGATAGACAAATTCTCGTGGATCGCCCCACACTTAAAGGCCGCGAAGAAATTCTCAAAGTTCATGCAAGCCGGGTTAAACTCGAAGGAGATATTGATTTTAAAGAAATTGCTTCTCGAACTCCTATGTTCTCAGGGGCTGACCTTGCAAACCTCGTCAACGAGGCGGCTCTTCTTGCCGTTCGAAGGGGCCTCACAAAAGTTCCTCGCGCCTGCTTCGAAGATGCTATCGACAGAATCATTGCAGGACTTGCAACCAAAAGCAGAGTCCTTCCCGAATCTGAAAAACGAACCGTCGCCTATCACGAAATTGGCCATGCAGTCGTCGCTCATCTCAGCAAATCACAAGACCGCGTTCATCGCATTTCTATTATCCCCCGTAGTAGCGGTGCTCTTGGTTTTACGATGCATATTCCTGAGGAAGAGAGACATCTCTTAACCGACAAGCAACTTCGCATAAAAATTAGAACTCTTCTCGGGGGTCGCGCTGCAGAACATGTCTTCATAGGAGAAATCACCACGGGCGCTCATGATGATTTAAAACGTGCTAGCGAAATCATCCGTCGAATGATTTCAGAATTTGGAATGAGTCAAAGCCTAGGGCTTGTCTCTCTAGGACTCCAAAATCAAATGTATCAAGGCAATCCCTTCATTAAGAATGAATATGCTCCCGTTTCAGAAAAACTTTCTCAAGCCATCGACGAAGAAAGCCGCAAAATTCTTGAAGATGAATTTAAAGAAGCCTCCAAAATTCTCAGTGAAAACCGCCCCCTTGTTGAACGCATGACAAAAGTTCTTCTTGAAAAAGAAACAATTGAATATGATGAAATCACTGCTTTTTTTGAAGACTCAAATAAATCAACTGAAGTTGCCCTTAGCCCCAATCCTTGAGTTCTCAAACAAGTGAATAAAAGTTGATCAGACTTTAGACACTTCTTTTGTTGATATTATTTACAAAATTAACATTATGAACGCGGCACGCTCTCTGCATACATACCTACATCATGGGAAGAGTTTTCAATTACTTATGCACAGCTCTTGTTGTTTTCTTCCTCTCTGCCTGCACCAAACAGCTTTCTCTTTATAAGTGTGGTGAATTTATGTGTTCCGATGGGGCCATCATAAGATGGAACCAAAGTTCAGTAGAATTCGCTTTTGATTCATCTGTTCCTGCAGCTCTTCGTAATACAATGACAGACGCGTCTACGAGCTACGACGATGTTATCTTAGACACCAAAATTTTAATCGATCCAAGCAACATAAGTGCCCCTCACTATAAAAGTGATTACGCTTCTTTAAACGAAGATGGCATAAACAGTATTTATTACGTGAGTGGAGAATGGCCGTGGACCACAAAAATTCCTGGTTCACTAGCCGTAACCCTCACTCGATACTCAAATGACGGAATCATTGAAGCAGATGTTTTTATTAAAGAGAACGCGATCGGAGATCCCTCTAAAACAAATTCAACTTCAACCTACTACTACAAATATTTATGTGCTCATGAACTTGGCCATGCCCTTGGTCGTTCTCATAGCACAAACACTCAATCCCTGATGTATCCCTCTATTAACTTCAATCAAAAAATCGATACGGCAAATTCAGGCATCAGAGGCTTCTTTTCATTATTCGATCTTCAGATCTTTGATGAAGCCTATAGTGTTAAACCTAGTATCTAAACTACAAGACGTTGACTTATCCAAAACCAACACCACCTTAAGAATAAGGAGTGTTAAATGTTAAAAATAGAAAAACTAACCGCTCTTTCTCAACAATCTCTGGCAGAAGCGCATTCTTTAGCAGAGCAAAAAAAGAATGCTGTTGTTGAGCCTCTTCATCTTTTAAGTGCCCTTATTGAAGAAAAGGAGCCACTCTCTACTCTCTTTAAAAATCTTAACTTAAATAAAGTCCTATCTTCTTACGTAAAAATACAGTTAACAAAACTTCCAATTGTTGATGGAACAAATGCCTCAAATATTGGTCTCTCTCAAAATCTTCAAAAATCTCTCAATAAAGCAGAAGAAATATCCAAAAAATGGGGCGATAGTTTCATCGCACTTGAGCATTTATTTCTTTCAATTTTAGATAAAGACTGTTTTCTTTCGCAAGACTTACAAAAACTGGGCTTTAATTACGAAACAGTTGAAAAAGAGCTCATAAAAATACGAGGATCTCAAAAAGCAGACGATCCTCATAGCGAAGAAAAATATCAAGCTTTAAAAAAATATTCTCGAGATCTCACTGAACTCGCAAAAGAAGGAAAACTTGATCCAGTTATTGGACGCGACGAAGAAATTAGACGAGTGATTCAAGTTTTATCTCGAAGAACTAAAAACAACCCTGTCCTCATTGGAGAGCCTGGAGTTGGAAAAACAGCTCTTGCTGAAGGGCTTGCTCAAAGAATCATCGCTGGTGATATTCCCGAAACTTTAAGAGATAAAAAAGTTTTGTCTTTGGATTTAGGTTCCATGATTGCAGGAGCTAAATTTAGAGGAGAATTTGAAGAACGACTTAAAGCATTTATCAAAGAAGTTCAAAATTCAAATGGAGAGATCATACTTTTCATTGATGAACTTCACACGTTAATTGGAGCGGGAAAAGCTGACGGAGCAATGGACGCAGGAAACCTGCTTAAACCTGCGCTCGCTCGCGGAGAGCTAAGATGCGTAGGTGCGACGACTCTCAACGAATACAAAAAATATGTCGAAAAAGATCCAGCACTTGAGCGTAGATTCCAACAAGTCTACGTTGGTGAGCCAAGCGTAGAAGACACAGTCTCAATTCTTCGCGGCCTCAAAGAGAAATACGAAATCCACCATGGCGTTCATATTCAAGACAATGCTTTAGTTGCTGCTGCTCAATTATCTCACCGCTACATTTCCGATCGTTTTCTTCCAGATAAAGCGATCGACTTAATCGATGAGGCGGCTTCAAAAATTAGAATTGAAATTGATTCAATGCCGGTCGAAATTGATGAAAAAGTGCGTGCGCTCACTCAAAAAGAAATTGAAAGAGAAGCTCTTAAAAAAGAAAGCAATCCTGCAAGCAAAGAGCGATTTGCAAATTTAGAAAAAGAAATTGATTTTGAGAAAAAATCTATCTCTGAATTAAAAAGCAAATGGGAAAAAGAAAAAAGCACCATTCTTGCTGTGACTCAAATTCAAGAAGAAATTGAAAAGCGCAATAAAGACCTCGAAAACGCTGAAAGAGAAGGCCATTTAGGTGAAGCTGCTGAATTAAAGTATGGAAAAATTCCAGAAAAAAACAAAGGTATGCTTCAAGCACAAAAAGATCTTGCAGAAATGCAAAAATCCACAAGGATGCTGAGTGAAGAAGTGACCTCAAATGATATTGCAAGCGTGGTTTCTAAGTGGACTGGAATTCCCCTCGATAGACTTGAACAAGGAGAAAATCAAAAACTTCTCAAGCTTGAAGAATTGCTTCGCAAAAGAGTTTGTGGCCAAGAACAAGCTCTCTCATCTGTTTCAGATGCTGTTCGATTATCACGAAGCGGCCTTAAAGATCCCAATAAACCCATTGGTGTCTTTTTATTCTTAGGCCCAACAGGTGTGGGAAAAACCGAAACTGCTAAAACGCTTGCGGAGGTTCTTTTTGATAGTGAACAAAACATGATTCGCTTGGACATGAGTGAATATATGGAAAAGCATTCCATTGCGAGACTCATTGGAGCCCCTCCAGGATATGTGGGTTACGAAGAAGGAGGTCAGCTCACCGAATCCATTCGTCGCAGACCTTATTCTGTTGTGCTTTTTGATGAAATTGAAAAAGCACACCCAGATGTTTTAAATTCGCTTCTTCAAGTTTTTGATGATGGTCGACTCACAGATGGACAAGGAAGAACCGTCGACTTTCGAAACACTCTCCTCATCATGACCAGCAACATGGGTGCTGAAGAAATTAGAACTCAAAAACTGACTTCAACTGACTTACCCGAATATCTTAAAAAGTTTCTTCGACCTGAATTTATTAATCGCATTGATGAAATGATTATTTTTAATTCTTTAGCTCCGGAACTCATTCGACAAGTGGTTGATGTTCAAGTTCATAATTTGAATAAAATCATGAAAGATAAAAATATATCGGTTGAACTCGATGATGAAGCTAAAAACTATCTTGCAGATCTCGGCTATTCACCAGAATTTGGAGCGAGACCTCTCAAACGAGTTATCTACCGCGAAGTTCAGGTTCCACTTTCAAAACAATTTTTAGAAGGTAAGTTTAAGGCTGGAGACAAAATCTCTATAAAACTTATCT
>JBAXJW010000019.1:0-12793 GCA_037137635.1 bacterium
TTTTAAAAAAATTTATTTAGTTGCTTCAGATGAAGTCGCGCCAGTCGCTGCAGGTGCTGCGGCTGCTTCAGTTCCAGCTGCAGGTGCTGCTGCGGGAGCTGTTGCTGCAGGAGCAGCGGGTGCTGCTGCTTCTTCTTGCTTCTTGGTGCAAGCAGAAACGATAACAGCTGCTGCGAATAATGCCATAAGTTTTTTCATATTAATTTTCTCCTCTTTTTTACTGCCCCAAGAAGGAACAATAATTTAGATTTACGATAGCAAATTAATTTGCAGATGCAAGATTGGCTCCGATCAGATGAGTCAAACTTGCATCAACGACTTTTACTTTCACGAGATCGCCTGGTTTTCCGCCCAAGTTTTTGTCGAGATGTAAAGGAATGTTATGGGTGGTTCTTCCAGTCCAGCGATTAGGATCTTTTTTAGAGGTTCCCTCAATCAAGACTTCGCGAACTTCTCCAATTTCTGCCATGTGTCGCTCGCGTGAGATTCTACGTGCAACCGTTTGAAGCTCCATTAATCGACGAAGTTTTACGTTGTCGGGCACTTGATCCACTCTCTCCGCAGCGGATGTGCCGGGGCGTTGAGAATAGGCAAAGGAGTAAACGTTATCGTAACGAACGTCTTCAAGAAGTCGCATAGTCATTTGAAAATCTTCTTCAGTTTCATTGGGAAAGCCCACAATGATGTCTGTTGAAAAAGCGATTCCCGGACGAGCTTCTAAGAGAGCTGCAACTTTTTCCATATACACTTCGCGAGTGTAGAAACGGCGCATAGATCTTAGAACAGTGTTGGATCCAGATTGCACAGGCAAATGAAAGCTTGAGCACAATTTAGGCAAGTCTTTGAAGCATTTGATGAGTGAATCCTTGAGGTCTCCTGGGTGGCTTGTTGTAAAGCGAATGCGTTGAAGCTCAGGGATTTCATGAGCGCGATAAAAAAGTTCTTCAAGACTTTCGCCTGCTCTTTTTCCAAATGTGTTGATGTTTTGCCCAAGAAAGGTCACTTCGCGAACTCCGGTTGCGCAAAGTTCTTTGAGGTCTGTAATCACATCGGCAATGGGGCGAGAGCGCTCGCGTCCTCGAGTCCAGGGAACAACACAATAGCTGCAAAAATGATCACAGCCTTTCATGACGTTTACGAAAACTGAAATGCCAGGATTGTTGATAAGAGTTTTTGTTTTCCAAACGCGTGAACCTTCGTCGAATTCGGTTCGAAGGATGCTTTTTTCGGGATGATTTTCAATTTCATCCAAAGCCCAGGGGAGCTCGTCGATGTTGTCGGGTCCTAAAACAAGATCCACAAAGGGAAGTTCCGCAAGAATCTTTTCTTTTTCTTGTTGAGCCACGCAACCTGTGATTCCCAAAATAAGATTTGGTTTTTCTTCTTTTAACCTTTTCAGGTCGTGAGCAAAAGAGCTCATCTTGCCTTCAGCTTTTTCACGAATGGAGCATGTGTTGATAAGAATTAAATCCGCGAGCGAGGGATCGTTGACGCTTTCATACTTGAGGGGTGCAAGCACCGCTTTCATGCGATCACTGTCAGATACATTCATCTGACAGCCAAATGTTTGAACAAATAGTCCTTTCACGACTCCGTCCTTTCTTGTCTGTTTTCAGAGAGGGTTTTCTAATTTTTTAGCGTTTCTAACGCTTCGAACAAACTAGGTGAGTTCCAGGTCTAACTCAAGCGCTTGTTTGATGCCTTCTTCAAGAGAGGTGATCGCTTCGGTGTAGCCCGCTGCTCGAAGGCGAGTCAGGTCGGCTTGAGTGAAATATTGATAGTGCTCGCGAAGTGATTCGGGAGTGGGGACGTAGTCAATCGCACATTCTTTTTTCATCGCAGCGGCAGTGGCAAGTACGAGATCTTTAAAGCTACGAGCTTTGCCTGATCCAGCATTGTAGATTCCGTTGGGAGCGCTGTTCTTCCAAAAAAAGTACATGATTTTACAAGTGTCTTGAACGAAGACAAAGTCTCTAGATTGCCCGCCGTCTTCAAACTTTGGATTGTGAGATTGAAAGAGTCTCACTCGACCTGTCTTTTCGATTTGGTCTTTTGCTTTCCAGACGACGCTTTTCTGTCCTTCTTTGTGTTCTTCGCCTTGTCCGTAGACGTTGAAGAATTTGAATCCCGCCCAATGCTCAGGAGTTTTTTTAAGAGCGATTTGTTGAAGAACCCATTCGTCGAATTCTTGTTTGCTTTTTCCGTAAAGGTTCAACGGTT
Organism: bacterium; assembly: GCA_037137635.1. Classification (GTDB taxonomy): domain Bacteria; phylum Bdellovibrionota; class UBA2428; order UBA2428; family UBA2428; genus CANIGN01. The sequence goes on from JBAXJW010000019.1 coordinate 2,221, forward strand.
TAAGCGAGGGAATGATAGAAGGATCGTCACTGAATCCATTTTCTCCGTTCCCGTAAGTGGAAGCAGAGCTTGCATAAAGAAAGGGAATATTGTTTTTGAGACAGTAGTTCCACAGCTTTTGAGAGTACTGAACATTCTGTCGATCGAGTTTGCTCTTGTCGGTTTCTTCTGTGCTTGAGATAGCTCCCATATGAAAAACAACGTGTGCTTTTTCGCCTTTTTCTGAGGATTTTTCTAAAAGTGTGGGGAGTTTTTCAAAATCTAAGCATTCAACTCCCGCTTTTCTGAGTAAAGAGCTTGCTCGTCTTTCTGTGAATTTGGAGACTTCGTCTACCACAAGAAGATCCTTTGCTAAGTATTTGTTTTTTAATAAAAAATTACCTAACTGAGAACCGATAAATCCGGCTCCACCTGTGATGATTATTCTATTCTCAAGACTCATTTAAGATTAATCTTAGCGTTATGAGTGCTTATTTGGAAAGCCCCGATCATCCACTGCATTACATTCAGAACAAAGATTTTCATATGACTCGATCGGACTGTCGTTCGGTGTGGCTGGACTATCATTTAGCAGAACGTTTTGCGGGAGAGCTTCCTTCTCAAAAAGCAATTGTTGCGCGCTCAATGGAGGCGGGGCTACCTGAGATTCAAGTTGGGCCTTTTGAGGGACATTTAATTTTATTGATGCTTCAAATGATGCAAGCCAAGCGAGGAATCGAAATTGGAACTTTGGGTGGATACAGCGCAAGTTGGATTTGTCGTGCGATTGAAAATCAAAAGGGGGCTCACCTTGACTGCTTAGAAATGAACGCGAAATTTGCGGAGATTGCAAATGAGAATCTCGCTCCTTGGAAAGGGCTTTTTGAAATTCATGTGGGGTCTGCTCAAAAAACTTTGGAAGAAAAGTTTTCGAATGTTTTTGATTTGGATTTTGTATTTATCGATGCGGATAAGGCAGCGTATCCGGCTTATTTTGAGTGGGCTTGGACTCATATCCGAAAGGGGGGAGTTATTTTGCTCGATAATTTTTATGCAAGAGGGGCTGTCTATTTTGGAAAGCAGGATTTTCCCTCAAGCCAAAAAGATACTTCCAAAAGATTTTGGGAGCATTATTCAGAAACACAAAGAGCCGCGATGAAAGTTCTGTGGCAACGCTTAGAAGATTTAGGTTCTTTAGCAGAGAAAACAATTCTTCCTACAAGCGAAGGGCTTGGGATTGTTCGAAAGCTTTAAGAAATTAATAATAATCAATTAAAAATAATCAAAAGTGGGATCATCGCCTTTGAGAAGTCGATCTAGGTAGTAGGCATTGAAGTTTTCTTGGTTCTCAAGTTGATAAATTTCTGAGCTCCAAAATAAATCTGCAGAATGAGTGCTTTCAGTAAGGTGGTCACGGATTTGATCGTTGATGAGATCGTAAATGCGAACCAAGTTATTCATGTTCGCTTTTCTGAGTTCTTGCTTAAAATTGAAGTCTTGTTCAGACATCGCGGATTGAACTTTTTCTTTCAGCTTTTTAATGGCACTGAGCTTATTAGCTGCTTGCGATCGTTCGCTTTCAATTTTAACAGAGATTCCTGTTTTGGGATCTGTTGCAATAACAGCTGTTTCTACTTTGTTGGCGTTTTGGCCTCCGCTTCCAGAGGACTTTGCAAATTCTAGTTGAATTTCTTTTTCAGAAAAATGGACTTTTTCTAAGGGACGTTCGGGCACAACGTTCACCCATACATCAGAATTGTAGCGAGGATTAAACTTTTTCTCGTAGTGCATTTGAAAAACGTGCTTGCCACTTTCAGCTCTTAAGAGAATCCACGCGCGAGGATCGTAAATGTGAAGGCTAATTTTACTAATCACGAGAGATCCCTTGTTTGAAATTTTATCTTCAATGCTTTCACAAACTCGAATTCCAAATTTTTTAACAAGTTCAATATAATGGTCCGCGAGTTGGCGTATCGCGAGTGTGCTTTCGTTGCCGTTTCTAACAGTTAGCTCTAAAAGAGTGGCTTCGGGGGCCTTGTGTTGCAAAAAGTTAATCAGCGATTTGTTGACGAGTACGAAGCTTTTTTGAATTTTAATTAATCGAGGGGCTGTTTCTTCTTCGGGGTTGAGCCCTAAATCTAGAGCGGCTTCTCGGTCTTGCTCAAAGCCTTCGGTTTCTTTTTTAAGGATTTCGTATTCGGCGATAAGCTCGCGAAGTTCCTTGATCTTGAAGGCAGACATGTCTCGATCGCCATAATAATGAGGGCCTTTTTCTAAAAGAAGTTCTTTGAGCTTTTCTTCGAGTTCGGAAGTTTTCTCTAAAAAAGCCTCTATTTCTTTAAGGGGACTGATTTTATTCATGACTCTTAAAGAAAAAAGACAGTTTTTGAGTGAAGAAGGGGCTTTTTGCGATTCTTCAGGTGTTGCATTAATCGAGTTGAGGTAGAGTCCAAAGCCCATGAAAAAAAGCATGGGTTTAAGCAAGTTCATCCCTTGCTTGCGTTGTAACTTTCTTTGTTGAAACATAAATGCGGACTTAAGAGATAGCATGCTTTGAAGCCTGTTTCGGCTTTCTCCAGATAAATACTGTTATTCAGTTAAAAATAGTATCTTCGTTGGGATCTATGCCTTTGCAAAGCCAGAAAGTTTTATTAAGCTCAGGGCACCTCTATGGCAATTGATAATTCATTACTTTTCACACGTAACTTTGGTATTTCTGCGCATATCGACTCAGGAAAAACAACTCTTTCTGAGCGTATCCTTTATTACACTGGAAAAATTCACAAGATCGAAGAAGTAAAAGGAAAATCCGGCGTTGGAGCAACCATGGACTCCATGGATTTGGAGCGTGAAAAAGGAATCACGATTCAATCAGCAGCGACTTACTGTGATTGGGGCGATTTTCACATGAACTTGATTGATACCCCAGGACACGTCGACTTTACGGTCGAAGTAGAGCGCGCTCTTCGTGTATTGGACGGAGCGATTCTTGTTCTTTGTGCCGTTGCAGGTGTTCAATCTCAATCAATTACGGTTGACCGTCAGATGAAACGTTACAGCGTTCCTCGTTTGGCTTTCATCAATAAAATGGACCGTGCGGGGGCGAATCCTTTCCGCGTTGTAGATATGCTTCGCGAAAAACTCAATCACAATGCACATTTGGTAACTTACCCTATTGGAGCAGAAGATACCTTCAAAGGTGTTGTGGATCTCTTGACTATGCAAGCGATTTATTTTGATGGTGACAACGGTGAAAATATTCGTCGTGAAGATTGCCCGGAAGATATCAAAGACAAAGCTGTTGATTATCGTAATAAGTTAATCGAAGCGTTGGCAGATTTTGATGACGGCTTAGCTGAAAAATATTTGGATGGTAAAGAAATTACCGCTGCTGAATTAGTTCCAATCATTCGTAAAGCGACCATGTCTTTGAACTTTACTCCTGTTTTCTGTGGGACTGCTTTCAAAAACAAAGGCGTTCAGCATTTGTTGGATGGTATCTGTAGCTACTTACCAAACCCAACTGAAAAAGTAAACAAAGCTCTCGACCAAAATAACAACGAACAAGAGGTTATTTTGAGTTGTGAGACAGGAAAGCCGTTTGTCGGATTGGCTTTCAAGCTTGAAGATGGTCGCTATGGTCAGTTGACATATGTGCGTATTTATCAAGGTAAAGTCACAAAGGGTGATTTTATCTTCAACATTAACCAAGGTAAGAAGAAAGTTAAGATTCCTCGTATTGTGCGCATGCATGCGAACGAAATGCATGAAATCGATAGCGCAAGTGCGGGTGAAATCGTGGCTCTCTTCGGAGTTGAGTGTGCATCAGGTGAAACATTCACAGATGGTAAAGTTTCTTACTCCATGACTTCTATGCATATTGCGAACACGGTTATTTCGCTTTCAATTAAGCCTAAGAATCGTGATGGTCTTTCCAATTTTTCAAAAGCTTTGGGTAAATTTACTCGAGAAGATCCTACTTTCCGTGTGTCACGTGATGAAGAATCAGGTGAGACTTTGATTGCGGGTATGGGTGAGTTACATCTTGAAATTTACGTTGAACGTATGAAGCGTGAATTCGGCGTAGAAGTAGAAGTGGGGAATCCTCAGGTTGCTTATCGTGAAACGATTTCAAATGTAACTCCTTATGAATATACGCATAAGAAGCAAACAGGTGGTGCGGGACAATTCGCAAAAGTTTCTGGTCGCTTTGAGCCACTTCCTTCAGACGCGGTTAATCCTTATGAATTCGTGAGTGAAGTTGTGGGTGGATCTATTCCTCGTGAGTTCATTCCAGCAGTAGACAAAGGATTCCAAGAACAACTTTCAAAGGGATTGCTCATCGGAGCTCCTGTTGTGGGTGTTCGAGGTGTTGTGAGCGACGGTTCTTATCACGCGGTCGACTCTTCAGAGTTGGCGTTCCGCTTGGCTGCTATGGCTGCGGTTCGTGAGCATTATCAAGCTTGTAAACCAGTTATTCTTGAACCGATCATGAAGGTGGAAGTTTCTGCTCCAGAAGAATTTCAAGGTTCAGTGATCGGTCAGTTAAACCAACGTCGTGCGGTGATTATGGAATCAGGCACAAACGAAGGTTACTTTACGGCTATTTGTAACGTTCCTTTTGCGGAAATGTTTGGATACTCAACTGATTTGCGCTCAGCAACTCAGGGTAAAGGTGAGTTCTCAATGGAATTTGAGAAGTACGAAACAGCACCTCGCTCTGTGCAAGAAGAATTAATCAAAAAGTATCAAAAGAAACGAGCAGACGAATCTGCTGCTAGAAAATAAGGTTTCATGCAAAACGGGCTTAGGAATCTATTTTTGATTTTTGCTCTTCTTTTTGTGTCTCTTGCAAAAGCAGAATTGGGTTATTACGAAGATACGCTTCCCAATTTGGTGGCTTCTCCCGCTGCTTTTCGAACAAGAGATGTCTTCTTTTTGCCTGAAGAGGGTGGGTTTTTAAGCTCAACAGAATTGTCTTTTGATTTTAAAAACTCTGCTTTTTCTGACGCAAATAAAACAACTTCAAAAGAATTAAGTGCTTCTTTATTTGAAACTTTAAACTACGCCCTAAGGGATAATCTTCTTTTGGGTGGGGGCTTTGGTTTTTTAAGTGGAAGAACTGAAGATATGAAGGCTTCTGGAAAAGAAACTTTTTCTTTATCCGGCATGAAAGATCCTCTTTTGTCTCTTCTCTATCGAGCAGTCGATCAAAAAGAGGCTCCGTATTTTTTGGATTTACAGATCTTATTTAATCCTTCTGTTGGGCAAAGCTTGTATAGCAATGCTTTGCGGGGCGGTCATAAATTAGAGGGAGTCTTGTCTTGCGGGCAGGTTCTTTGGAATTTTGAGTATAAATTTTCTTTTTTCGGAATTTATTACGCTCTTGCAAAAGTTCAAGATGGCGATGTGATCGTGAATCAAAATCCCTCTTATGCATTAGGGGCTTCGACTTTGCTTCAGTATGATTTTGATCGTGATTTTTCTATGGATATGGGGTTTGGGATAAGCGTTCCTCGTAAGGTGCAAAATCAAAATGATTTAGATTACGAAAAGCCTCTCTATGCTTTTGTTTTTGACGTGGGTCCATCATATCAGTTCAGTGATTTTTTTTCGTCTTCTTTGAAGTTTAAGGCTTCTTATGAGCAAGGGGATATGCGTAAAAGTCCGAATGTTTATAAATATACAACGACCTCTTATGGTTTGATGGCGAATCTAAAGTACGCTTTCTAATTTTTCTATTAAAAATTTACGCGCTTTGTTTTTTTTTCTTGTTGAATTGCTTTATAAAAATCAAGTTGTTAGACCGGATTTATGCTTAAAACCATAAATAAATTATTTTTATCTGTTTTCATTTTGGGAACTATTGCCTCTGCAGAGCCAGGATTGGTAAGTCGTGATCTTTTTTTCTTACCTTTGAGTGGTGAGTTTCAAAGTAAGTCTCAACTTAATTATGAAACTCGTAAGGATACAATTGAAGGAGTGGGTGCTTACGATCTAAGTACAGCATCTTTTACGTTGGGTGAAGGTCTGAGTTATGCGTTTTACGATGATCTTGTGGTGGGAGCCCAAGTAGGTTTTAAAACATTAAAGCAGGATTCAAAAACTTTAAATAATTCTACAAGTGGTTTGCTGGACCCAAATTTTTCTATTCTTTATAGAGTTTATGATCAAAGTTATTCCCCTGTTTTCTTTGATGTCTCTTTAGCTTTGAGTCCTTATTTTGGAAAACATCGAAGCAATAATGTGCTTCGTGGATCTACTGAGGTAGATTTCGAGCTTTCATTGGGCCAAGAGCTTTATGCTTGGGCTTATAAGCTCAGTCTTTATAGTGATTGGTTCTCCAGAGAAATAACAGGGGGTTCCGGGTCTGATTCTATTATTCAATCTCGCTTTGATTTTGGTGGAAAAGCAGCTCTTCAATATGATTTTGATCCACAATGGGCAGCTAATTTTGAGTTAGGCTTGCGTCTCCCTGGTAAAAGACAAGACGATAAGACCATTGCTTATCAAGATCCAAATTATGAGTTTTCTTTTGCAACGGGCCCTGTTTATCAATTTCATCGTGATTTATCAGGAGCCTTTAAGTTTTATACAAAATATGAAAAGGGAACTTCTTACGGTATCGATAAAAAAAGCACAAATTATCATGCAACGACCTACGGTATTAATTTAGCGCTTGATTATATTTTCTAAGTTCTAAATTTAAAAAAATAAACTGCGGTTGCTATCGTTATGATGGCAACCGCTATAATAATTCCCATTACTTTCTTGTTTTTGGAGTTCACTTTAACTCCGTGAGTGCTCGTTTTTTCGGAGATCTCAACTTTTTGATAATCTCCCGCTAGGAAGCCTTGTTTCATGAGTAGTTGTTGTACGCGTGACTCAAGGGAGGCTGGGTAATTTTGCAGGATAAAGCTTTGTAAGCCTTCGCTTAGTTTTTTTGCAGATCCTGCGCGCTTGCTTGGGTTTACCTGTAAACAATCGTCAATTGTTCGAATAATAAAAGGAGATACATCCGAGCGGATATCTTCAATTCGGGTGTACTTTCCGCTCACAATTCGTGTGAAAACAGTTTCGGTATCTGTTTCTGTAAAAGGTCTTTTGCCCGTGAGCATTTCGTAGAAGGTAATCCCAAATGCAAAAAGGTCGACTCTTGAATCGATCTTGTGGCCCTGGATTTGTTCGGGTGCAAGATAGTGAGGTGAGCCAATCAAAACACCGGGTTGGGTGAGATTGGATTCGCTTGGATCATAAGCGATACCAAAATCCATGATCTTCACATCACCTCGAGTGGTGATTCGAATGTTCTCAGGTTTTAGATCGCGGTGGACCATTCCGTGGCTGTGGACGAAGGCAAGACCCGATAAAACTTTAGAAGCAATTCCAAGCGCAACATCAACAGGAAGAGGAGCTGATTTGTGAATCACATCGGCGGCATCAAAACCATCGATGTACTCCATGATGATATAGGCTTCATTTGCACTTTCGACATAGTCGTAAACGTGGGCGAGGTATTGGTGAAGTAAGTTAGCTGCTGCACGAGCTTCGCGTTTGAATCTTTCTCGGATGTCTTTATTATCGCGCAGGTCGGGGCGTATGCGTTTGATGGCTACGGGTCGATCGAGGCTGCGTTGGCGAGCACGATAAACTTCGGCCATTCCGCCGATCGCCATTTTTTCAATTTGATCGAAAGAGTCGCCAAGGCCATCTAGCTTTTCAAAAATTTGTCCCGTCACTGTCGTGTTATCCCCTTAAACAGTGTATCAGGCATCGGGCTTCGGCCCCAAGAAGTGTTTTGAATCTATTCGCTTTTTTGCTTTACGATCGTAAGCACAGAGCCCTTGTGAAGGCGTATCTTGAGGAGATCACCAGTCTGAATTTTGTCACTTGATCGAATGGCGAGCCCTTTTTCATTTTCGACAATTGAGTAGCCTCGCTCAAGTACTTTAAGTGGGGAGAGAGCTTCAAGGGTAGAGGCGAATTGTTGAACTTTAGCGTTGAGTTGATCAAGGCGGACTTTCATCGCTCTTTGCATACGCAAGGAGAGTTGGGTCATCACTTGTTGTTGAACTTTGAGGCGATTGTGAGGAGCTTTGGAAATAATTTGTGACCAGAAAAAATCAATCTTTTGTGAAAGATCATTCATTTTGATGCGAAGACTTTTTTTGAAAGTTTCTAAATTATTTTGAATTTGATTTTTTAAAAAGCGAATATCAGGCGTGCTTTCTTGAGCGGCATGAGAAGGTGTGGCGGCTCGGTGATCTGCCACAAAATCACATATCGTAAAATCTATTTCGTGTCCGATAGCTGAGATTGTGGGAATAGAGCAAGCGGCTACTGTGCGAGCAAGTGTTTCATCGTTAAAGCAGAAGAGGTCTTCGTAGCTTCCTCCTCCTCGCGCAATGATCAAAATATCGAGTTTTTTATTTTGTGAGAATTTTTCAGCTTTTTGAATGGCGGCACAAACTTCTTTCGGGGCCTGTTCACCTTGGACGCTCGCTTGAAAAAAATAGAGCTCCACTAACGGATAACGTTGCCCAAAGATTTTAAGCATATCTTGAAGCGCTGCTGTTGATTTGCCTGTGATAAGGCCAATTCGAGAGACAGCGTCTGGAATAGTTTTTTTTCGAGTAGGATCAAACAGCCCTTCTTTGGAGAGCTTTTCTTTAAGTTGTTCAAATTTCAGCTGCAACGAGCCGATTCCAAGGGGCTCGATAGATTCAGCAACAACTTGAAGAGACCCGCCTGCTCCATAAAAATCAACACTTCCGCTGACGATCACTTCCAATCCTGTTTTGATTTCGAAGGGGATTTTTTGAGCAACTCCCTTCCACATAACAACGCGTATTTGAGAATTTTCATCTTTAAGGCCCATGTAGACGTGGCCCGAGCGGTGCATTCCTTTGAAGTCGCAGATTTCGCCTTTGACCATAATTTTGCTGAACTGAGAACGTAGGTGTTCACGCAAATCTTTAGCGAGTTCAGAAACAGACCAAATTCGAGGTTCTTTTTTTTGAGCTAATGGGGCTGCTTGATTTAGTTGAGGCGGAGGCGTGCTTTCTTCTGGCTTTTCGAAAGCATCTAAAAAAGAAGTCTGCGACTCACTCTTTTTTTTTGGCGACACAAAACTAACTTACTTGAATAAAGGAATACGGTCACGGTCTTGAGGTAGAAGAACTTTATTTTTTGGGGGGAAGAAGAAAAAACGCAGATGTTTTTTCTTTGTAAGATTGAAAATCGCTTCTTCTAAGAGCTGAGCCTTCTTCAGAAATTTTAATTCCTGTAAATTGAGTTAAAAAAATATATATCGTGAGAGGGCACAATAAAGCAAGGTAGCCACGGGGATAATGAATAAGAATCACGCTAATACCCACCCAAAAACTCCATTCAAAGAAATAATTAGGATGTCGCGAGTAACGCCAAAGGCCTTGTTGGCAAGTTTTTCCGGCATTGCTTATTTTCGAGAGAAAGTTTTTAAGTTGTTTGTCAGCAAGGCCTTCTCCCAAGATAGAAACAAGGCTTATGAGAATGCCAAGAATGAGTGTTGGGTGAATTTGGCTTGAATCGCTCCACATTAAAAGTCTTTGGGGAAGGACTAAGAGCGTTACGAGTAAGGCATTCATCATGAAAATGAAAAAGCGCGTTTTTCGCCAATTTCCCTGAGTCTTATTTTTGATTCTTTCGTATCGTAGATCTTCTTTATCTCTATGGCTCAGTAATCTTTGGCAGAGATGAGAACTCAGTCGCAGGCTCCACATAAAATAAAGAAGTGAAAGGAGTGTGATTGGTTTTGTAAATGAAAAAGAGCTTTCCCAAAAGCGCAAGTGTTCAAGGCTCCACATTCCAATAGAGGCAGCCCAAAACACATCAACCCAAGAGACACGCGCCCATGTTGTGCAAAAAATCCATGCAAAAGAAAATAAGATGAAATTTACTGAAAAAACGGACAGCAAATCAAAGAGAGCTCCCATGATTTGAGGTTATTTCTCTTGTTTGTCTTGTGCTTTGAGTCTGTTTTTGACGAAAGAAATTACATTCTTAAGAACAGGAACTTGTTCGTAGATAAACTCACCCATATCAAAATAGTCTCTGTGATAAATACATTTGCCACTTTCAGTTGAATAGACAATGTGCGAATTGCCAGAGACAGCAATTTCTTTTCCTGAATTGAGTCCCTTTGCTCTCAAGTGCATCACCCAAAATAAGACTTCTTCATTTCCACTGACGAGCTGTTTTTCAAAATCAAATTTAATATAATCAACGTTTTTATAAAGATGAGAGTAGTAATCTTTTACTTGAGCAGAACCACGTAGTTCGTTGATGGGATCTTGAAAGACAATTTTTGAATCATAAAATTCATCCACAAGATTCATGGATTGAGCTGTGAGTTTAGAAAAGAATTCTTTTGATCCGATTTTGGGTGCCGCCATAACGACTTTAGTTTGACCTAAAAAAATAAAAGAAACGATTAAGAAAATCTTTTTCATGAAATGAGCTTAGTAGAATTATGCTGCAAATTGCCAAGGCCTGACGCAGCGAATTTCGTCTTAGTCTTAGTCTTAGTCTTAGTTTGTAGCTGTATCTTTTATTC
>JBAXJW010000020.1:0-12231 GCA_037137635.1 bacterium
TAAGTATAGAGGGATGTCTTCAGATAAAAAAAATAAAGTTTTGGGTCCAGATCTTTACGATACTCGACTCCGCAATCAATTCCTTAAAGTGGGTCGCCTCACTCATAAGGATTTAGATAAGCAGTTGAAGGAAATTCCTGATGATACTGAATGGGCATCATGGATTCCTCTTGAGCAAATCATCAAAGAAAATGATGACGACTCAACTGAAAACATTCCTTCAAGTCATTAAACTTTTTTAGGATAAAATTTGGACTCTCCAAATAAAAAGCGTGCAATCGCCTACGTCTTGCCGAATCTTTTTACGACGGCAAATTTGTTCTTAGGTTTTTTTTCAATTATTGCCTCAACAAAAGCAACGTCGAAGGCTGAATGGATCGCTGCATCGGCAGCCATCATGATTGCAGCCATGTGTGATGGCATTGATGGAAGAGTGGCGCGCATCACTCATACGGAATCTCTTTTTGGAGAACAATACGATTCGATGTGTGATTTGGTGAGCTTTGGTGTTGCTCCTGCAATTCTTGTTTATGAATGGGGCCTCATGCCCTATGGGAAATATGGTTGGCTTGCTGCCTTTATGTATTTAACATGCGCAGCCCTAAGACTCACTCGCTTCAATGTCTTGAAGCAGTCCGATGAGAAAAAATATTTTCAAGGATTACCCAGTCCGATGGCTGCAAGTATTGCGGCGTCTGCAGTTTTGTTCCAAGAAGAAGTGCAGCTTTTTCAAGGTAAAGATCTGTATATCGTTTTTGTAATGATTTTTTTGGCGATGACGATGGTTTCAATAATTCGTTATCGAAGTTTTAAAGATATCAAAATCAAATCTCAAGAGGGCTTTGGCTATCTCTTGATTGCAATCATGGTTTTGCTGATTATTTTTAATGAGCCTGATGTTTTATTGTTTCCCGTAGGAGCACTCTATGTGGTTTCTGGTCCGATCGGTGCGGTGTGGAGATATTTCAGTAAAGAAAAAGATGATTTAGATGAAATAGGAGAGGTCTCTGCTTAAAAAGTTTGAGGTCTTCGAGAAGAATAAGATCATGAAAGAAAAATTAGCAATCATTGGAGCGAGCGGGCTTGTTGGCGAAGAATTTATTAAAATTTTGAAAGAAGAAAATAAGTTTCAAGATTTTGAAATTCTCAAGTTTCGCCGCACTCGAAACGAAGAAGAAGCTGAATGGAGCTTGAGCGAAGATCTCGATAAGCTCAAAGAGTGTAAATATATTTTTAATGCAGCTAGTGCAGAAGCGGCAAAGACTGTAGCTCCCTTGTTAAAAGAGGGTCAGTATTTAATTGATAATTCTTCTGGTTTTCGAATGAATCCTGAAGTTCCTCTGGTTGTTCCTGAAGTGAATGCTGATTTAATTCAAGTAAAGCAGAGAGTTTTTGCAAATCCCAATTGTACAGCTTTAATTCTTTGTGCCGCTTTAAATCCCCTGAAGAAATTTGGAATCAAACAACTAATTATTTCAACTTACCAAGCCGCAAGTGGAGCGGGTAAAGAAGGACTTTCGGAATTGCGTGCTCAGCTGAAATCTGAAAAGGGCGAGTCTTTATCGACAAATGTTTTTGGCTATCGCTTAGGCGGAAATGTTATGAGTCATAACAGCGCTATTCGTGGTGCAGATAAAGACGGCGAGGGTTTTAATGATGAAGAATATAAAGTCATTGAAGAAACTCGAAAAATTATGAATCAGCCACAGCTACCTTTATCGGTCACTTGTATTCGTGTTCCCGTTGAGCGTGCTCACACAGAAACAGTTGTGGTCGATTTAGAAGAAGACGTCTCTGTTGAGAGCTTGAGAAAGATTTACAGCGATCAACCCGGTTTGAAGTTAGTAGACGAGCCCTCACGAAATTATTTTCCCATGCCTATGGAAGCAGATGGACAGAGGGACGTTTTAGTAGGGCGTTTTCGAAAAGATCCAACGGTTTCTAAGCGAATTCTTTTTATGATTTCGGGAGATCAGCTTCTTAAGGGAGCTGCTTGGAACGCCTATCAAATTTTTGAAATTCTTCTTAAAAAATTAAAGAGCTAAATTTATGCGCTTTGTGATGCGACTCGAGTTCGATGGTTCGGATTATTGTGGGTGGCAAGAGCAAAGCTCTAAAATGGAGAAGGCTTCAGGAGCTTCTCTTCAATCAACAGTTCAAAAAGCTTTTCGTAAATTACTGGCCACTCGTAAAAGAATTCATGTTCAAGGATGTGGTCGAACGGATGCAGGTGTTCACGCAGAAGAATATGTGGCGAATGTCGATATCGATGAATCAATGATTAAATCGTTTAAGGGAGAAACTAAGCGCTTAAGGATTGGGCTTAATTCTCATTTGCCAAGAAGCTTAAGTGTAAAAGAGATTGTAGAAGTCGATTCAGATTTTCATGCTCTCAATGATGTTGTTCATAAAACTTACGAGTATAGAATTCTTGTGAAAATGACAAAGCCCGCTCTTGATTTAGGAAGGGTTTATTGGATTCCTGGAGATCCTACTGATTCTACGAAGTTTGATTTAGGTCTTTTGCGAAAACAAATGAAGTATTTTGAAGGGAGAAAAGATTTTGCTGCTTTTGCAAATTCTGGACATTCCGTGAAATCAACAATTCGAAATATTTTAAGTGTCACATGCGAAGAGGAGCTTCGATCTTCTGATAGAGGCCGCTTGATTCGTCTTCAATTTACGGGGGAGGGTTTTTTAAAGCAACAAGTTCGTAACATGGTGGGGGCTCTTGTGGCTGTGGCAACTGGTAAAAGGCCGGTAGGTTTTATTCCGGGCCTTTTAGAAGCTTCTCGGGGGCCTTTGACGCGTATTCCAGGTTTATTTTGTGCACCCCCAGAAGGATTATTCCTGCTAAAAGTGAATTATGCTCGACCCCTCTTTCCTTCGGAAGCGTAAGAGTCGGTGGACCTATCCACTTGAGTCTTTTTTCTTCCACTTAGCTGTGCTGATTGCTTTGTTGGGATGGGAAAGGGCTTCGAGCATAGGTGCTTTGCAAAAGACTCTTGATAAAGAAAAAAAAGAAAAAACATTTTTAGTCAAACCCATAAGCGAAGAAGAGTTTAAACAAAACTTTCCTCGAAACATGGTGGTTGATACAGAAATTCAAAACCCGCTTCAGGAAAAAGCAAAAGATCGCGCAAAGTATTTGGGTGAAAAAACTCAAAGAATAAAAGAAGAAACGCGTGCAGAAGCGTTTGGGTCTCCGCGTGCAGGCGTTGTCGAAAATTTATTTAAACCAAACTTTAAAGAGAAATTCTCTGGAGCAGGAAAGGAAGTTAAGCCTGACACGATTGGGAAGCCTCTTGAAAAAGGAGAGAAGAGTAAACTTCAAAGGGGAAATTTTAATGTCCTTGATTCCGATGTGAAAATCTCTTCTCAAACAATTCTCAATACGGATGAATATGTTTATTCCACTTTTTATAATCGAATGCGTGAAGCGATTGCTGTTTTCTGGGAACCGAAGGTCCGTGAAATTATGGAAAATCGTTTTTCAAATTTAACGCCTGGAATTTATAAAACCGAAACAAAGATTTATCTTTCTCGGTCAGGTGAGGTTCTTGAAGTCGAAATTATCCGACCTTCTGGTATTCAGCGTTTGGATGATATTGCCACAAGCAGCGTCAATCAGGCTCGTGTTTTTTTAAATCCTCCCACTCAGTTGTTCGAGGTGGACCCTCGAGCAGGTCTCGATTTTGGCTTTTATGTTCATATCTACCCTCGAAAAATGCTTCGTTTTGGGTATGAGCCAGATCAAAGATTAAAGCGCTCTTATTAAGTTCTATTTGTCATAAGGCCTGTATGGTCGCTATACTCTACTCGTGTTTGAAAACAAAAAGAAAACAGAAGATGGAATTTGGGAAATTGAGCCCAAAGATCTTTTAGAAAAAAAAGATCAAGTGACGATTGTCGATGTTCGTGGACCAGATGAATTCACGGGTGAACTTGGACACATCGAGGGAGCTATTCTTGTGACACTTGAAAATGAATTCATGAATTCAATTAAAAATTGGGACATGGATGATGAGATTGTTTTTGTTTGTCGAAGTGGGGGGCGTTCCGGAAAGGCAACAAGCGTTGCGCAGGCTAAGGGTTTTAAAAATGTCTACAACATGCAAGGGGGTATGATTTTGTGGAACGAGTTGGGGTTGCCTAAAGAATCATGATTGAAGAACTTTTGAGCGTTGCTTTGCCTATAGGAAATCCAGAGGACCTTAGTTTTCACGCTCGAAAAGTTTTCGAAGGTGTTGATGGAGTATTGGCTGAAGATACTCGCAAGTTTAAAGAGTTCGTGCGAAGTGCTGGGCTCAAAATCGCCTGTGATGTTCAGGGACTTCCTGCTTTTGAGGAAAAAGAAACAGACTATTCTTCTTTTTTTAAAAAATTAAAAGGAAGGCGCTGGGCTTTTGTGAGTGATGCTGGAACTCCTGCAGTCAGTGATCCAGGGGCTTGGCTTATGAAAGCGGCTCGTGTTCAAAATATAAAAATTCGTGCGATTCCGGGTGTCTCTGCTTTGAGTATGTCTTTGCAGCTCACAGGAGGATTTGGCTTGCCTGTTTGTTTTTTGGGCTTTGCTCCTAAAAAAAACAAAGAAGATTTTTTTAAAAAAGCAGCAGAAGCTAAAACAATTATTTTTTTTGAATCAAAACACGAAATTGTTTCGTGTTTAAAAACGCTTATTATTTTACATCCTAATTCTAAACTTTATATTCTTCGTGAGATGACCAAGGAGTATGAGGAATTTATGGAAGGAACAGCTCTGGAGCTTTTGCCTATTTTTGAAAAGAGAACTGCGGCTAATGAGCCTATAGGAGAATTAACCTTAGTTCTTGAAGGCAAAAAAAACGAGATATTGAGCTCACAAAGCATTTCAGCTGAAGAGCTTGTTGAATTTCGTTCTGCGACTCCAACGCAAGCTGCTAAAATGCTCGCTAAATTTACGGGTGAAAGTAAAGATAAGGCCTATGAAAGGCTTTCAAAAAAATAGACTGAACAAGTCGTCTAAAAATGTGCTCTAAATGAGGCTTAATCTTGATGATCTTCCAGAGAGGGCTTAGTCTGAGACCGTCATGATCTTAGAGAAAAAAACTCCCGGTATTCAGTCTCCTAAAGACCCGGATACGCATCCTTTTACAGCTCCCGAAGGTTATTGGATTAAGTGTGGAGAGTGTGGGGCGATTCTTCAAAAATCAATTCTTCAAAATAATTTTGAAGTCTGTACGGAATGTAGTCATCATTTTCGAGCGAGTGCCTATAGCAGAATCAATATGGTAATTGATCCTAAAAGTTTTATTGAAAAAGATAAGTCTATTGAAACAAGTGACGTTCTTAAGTTTGTGGATTCAAAACCTTATCCAAGTCGTTTAAAGAAGTCTCAAGAACAAACGGGAATCAAAGATTCTTTTATTTCAGGAAGCGCTAAAGTTGGAGGTATCCCTGTTGAGATTGGGTCCTTCGAATTTTTCTTTATGGGAGGTTCTATGGGGATGGTTGTTGGAGAAAAAGTTTCCAGACTTTTTGAGCGAGCACTCGCTAAGAAAAGTCCTGCGATTATTTTTCAGTCATCGGGCGGAGCTCGAATGCAAGAGGGGATTCTATCCCTTATGCAAATGGCAAAAACGGCAGCGACTCTCGAGAAATTTAAGAAGAAATGTAAAAAGCCTTACATCTCAATTTTAACTGATCCTACCACTGGGGGCGTTGCGGCTTCTTTTGCGATGCTAGGTGATTTTCATATAGCAGAGCCCAAGGCCTTGGTGGGTTTTGCCGGTCCTCGTGTGATCAAACAAACAATCAATCAAAAATTACCCGACGGATTTCAGCGCGCTGAATTTTTGTTGGAACATGGAATGATTGATTCAATTATTGATAGAAGAAATCTTCGTGCGGAACTTATAAAAATTCTGAGTTATTTTTAGGACTTTCTTTCATGCAAAGAATGAGGTTCCTGCTTCTTTTATCTTTTGTTTCGTTCGCTCTTGTTGCACAGGAACTTTCAGATCTCATTCAATTTCAAGCTGATTCTTATTCTACAAATTTACAAACTCAAAAAACAGAAGTTAGTGGGAATGTTCACCTGAGACTCGGAGATCGAGAGTTATATGCAGATAAGCTTACAGTTGATCCAGGTATTGGGGATGTTGAATGCGCGGGCAAGGTTTTGTACCGGCAGGGAAGTCTTGAGATAGAGGCAAATGGAGTTAAATTTAATTTAAAAACAGGCTTAGGTATTTTTTACGATGCAGCTGTTCGTCGTCCAGGAGCCTTTCAGTTAGAGGGTAAAGAAATCGAGCGCATCGGGGAAAATGTTTATAATGCTAAAGTTGCAAAGATTTCTTTTTGCCAAGATTGTCCACAATCTTGGAGCTTGGTTGGAGACCGTGTTCGTGTAAATACGGAGCGCTATGCAGAATTTCATCATGCTGTTTTACAAATTAAAGATACACCCGTTTTGTATTTACCTTTTGTTTATTATCCCGCTGTCGATCGACGCTTTACGGGAATTTTGATTCCTTATTTTAAATTTTCTACAGCCTTAGGGGCACAGCTTGGAATTCCCTTTTATTATGCACCCACAAATAATCTAGATTTTACTTTGGATTATCGGTACATGAGTCGTGGCGGGCATCGTAATGATTTGCAGACTCGCTACGTATTTTCAGATCGAAGTTTTTTTAACAGTGATACCTCTTGGATTCGTGCCGCTTCAGGAGCGTCAATGCTCAGTGATCGCTATGGAATTCACTATCAAAATCGCTCTCAATTTCTAAAGAATTGGGCTTTTGTTGCAAGGGGAGATCAGGTAAGCGATCTCGATATGTCTTATCATTTTGAAGATGACAGTTTGGAATCTCGCCTTCCACATTTAAGTCACGATCTTGCTTTAGAAGCTCAGTACGAAAACTTTGCTCTCTCCCTGGGGGTGATGGCTCCGCAAAATAATTTGGAACGACCCAGTAGAGAGTTAGGAAGTGTTCGTTGGACTTTGCCTCAGCTAAAAGCTGGGACGCCTTTAACTCCCATTTATGAAAATTTTTTATCAGCACTTCGTTTTGAAGAATTGAGCGTTCGTCGCTTTGAAAATGGCTTTGGGTCTCGCGTAGTAGGACGTGATCCCCAATCAAACTTTATTCTTTCAGGAGAAAGATACACGGGTCTTTTTGATCTTTCTTTACCTTTGAACTTTGATTTCTTAAGAGCCTATTCCAAGGCTCATTATCGAGGAGACTTTTATTCTTTTGCCTCAGGAGTGAATGAAAAAAATGCGACTCGTTCAAAAGTATCTTTTGAGCAATCCGTTGAAGGTGATGTCTGGAAAGTTTGGAATACAGGATGGTCTGATATGCCTCGATTGAAGCATGTCGTGACCCCATTTGTGAGTTATTTTTATTCTCCAGCCGATATTCGATCTCAACATGAATTCTTTAATGTGAACGCACCTCAGTTTGATTTGTTTGATGGGGGCCTTCCGAGTGAAGAAATTCGATTAGGGACAGAAGAGCAAGAACAACTCTTGCGAGAGCATTCGTTTGTCACGTATGGATTTAAGACTCAATTGCTTGGCAAGTTTGCAAGCAATGAGCAAATTCAAGAGATTCTTTTTTTTGGGCTTCACCACGAATATAATTTAAGAGAAAATTCTTTTGGTCGTTGGCGACTCTTTGCTCAGGGTCGTTATAATTCCATCATACTGGAATCTCAGGTTTCTTGGAGTCCAAGATCAACAAGGGCAGATATCTTAAATGGACTCTCTCTTGACAAGAAATATTATAATTTAAGTCTCTATCAAACGGTCAATCCAAGTGCGGATAATATCGGAGGAGAGTTAAGGTTAAAAAGGTTGGGGCCTTTTGAGCTTTCAACGGCTCAAAACTTCGATCGATCAGAGGGTAAGCTCCTTGAGCAAAAGTATTTTATTTCTTACGCAAGTTTTTCAAAATGTTGGAAGTTTGATTTTGCACTCAGGAGAAAACTTGGTGACAATGATTTTGAATACTCTCCGAGCTTTCAGGTGACTTACTCGGAGAGTGTTAAAAATAGAGATGATATTTTAAAGTTCTAATTTATTTTTCTTTTGTAGTTTTTACTTCTGGAAATTCAAATGTTGAACTTGATTCACAGATAAACATTTTTGTACTGATTCTTGTGTGAAGCGTGTCGGTACCGTTGATCTTGTCGGTTCTCAATTGTGGGTACTGTTTAATCGAAAAGATAGAGTTTGCTTTGCCCTTAAAGGCTTGAGCGACTTCTTTTTTAATAGAATCAATAATGGGTTTCAGTTCGGGCATAACAACATCTACGCGAGCTTTTCGGACTTTATCTTGAAAAGCTTTTTCTTCTTTTTGAAAAGCTTTTTGAGCCTTTGCAAGAGAGAGGGCTTCACTCGATATTTCTTGTTCGTCTGCAGGCGTAAATTCATCTTTTTGGAGGAGGGCTTCGTGTTTACTTTGTCTTTCTTCAAGGCTGGAAGAAAGTTTTACAAGTCTCTGATCTTCTTTTTTAAGATCTTCAGAAACACTCGAAGATATTTTTCCATCAATTGCTTTGGCTGTTCTTTCGTTGAGTTTTGTAGAGAGAACAATGTCTTCGATAGCTTTTGAGAAATCATCAGGTTTTGCATAAAAAGTAAACCCAACTTGTACTTCAGGTTTAGGGTCTTCCATACTTTCATCAATTTGTTTTAAAATTCGTGTTGCGGTTTCTTTTGCTTTTTCTGAAGAAGAAAGATCTGCAATGTCTAATTTTTTAAATTGGCTTTGAACTTGATGAATAAATCCTACTACTTGAGTGGTTGCTTTTTTTACGCTCTCTTCTTTGAGTGTAGAGAGGATCTCGTCAACTTCTTTGCTTTTAGGAAAAACGCCCACGGCATCAATATCAACCTTGGAGTTTTCTTTGTTCGTTTGGCCAAGCTTTGCAGGATCAAGAATAATTTTTGCTTGTACAAAGTCTTTGGATGCTTGAATGAAGGGGTTTTTATCTAATCCTAATTGAAAGCTTATACCCGTTGTTGTGAGCGTTGGTTGCCCTGTTGTGGCGTCTGCTTCTTCTTTAAATTCGGTATTTTTTGCTCCGAAGATTATACCATCATCTAATTCCAAACCTCCGCCTTCCGTGAGGCGTAGTTTTTTGCAGGAAGTTTTTTTAAAATGAACATCTTTAATCCAAAGTGAAGTGTCAGCTGCTTCTCTTTTTTTATTTAAAATTTGGGCGATCATTTCTGGTGTGACTTGAATGTTTTGCTGAGAAAAGGCTGTTGCTTTCACAAATAAATTTGCGACCAAAGTTATGATCAAAGCAAAAGCGAATCTCGCTGTACGAACTGATTGAAAATTTTTCATATGCACCCAAAAACCTTTCTTGTGTCTGCCATTGCGAACACGCAAAAGCGATGACGCCTGGAGTTAATCACGGGTATCGCAGAGGATCAATTTTATGATGCTAAGTGTAAGTGGAATTAAGTCTTCCTGTGTCTTTTTAGGGCTTTAGTTCTATGAGGAGGGTCTCATGCAGGTGGGTATTACTTGCAAGGAGCTCCCCGGTCCAAATATTCCATTCCTCAGTTCGCTCAAAGTGGCTGACCTTGCCGAGGGCTTCTTGAACAAGAAGGGATCCTGCGGCGATATCCCAAATTTTGAGACCGCATTCCCAGTAAGCATCGAGACGTCCAGCGGCTACATAAGCCAGATCTAAGGCTGCTGCACCTGTGCGACGGACTCCAAGACTTTTGCGTGTAAGATTTACAAAGCGATCAAAGACTACGTTTTTTTGCGCGTCTCTTTCAGCGGCAAAACCGGTTACAAAAAGAGCTTGTTCCATAATTTTGTTGGAACTGACTTGGATACGTTCCCCATTTAGAAAAGCTCCTTGTCCTTTGATGGCAGAAAAAATTTCGTTGCGAACAGGATCGAAGGTTGCTCCGATGAGCGCTTGATATTTTGATCCAACTTTTTCAAGTAAACAAACTGTTGTGCAGAAGTAGGGATAGGATCTTGAATAGTTTGCTGTTCCATCGATGGGATCTAAGACCCATATGTATTTGTCAGAAAAAGAGTCGTCGTTAAAATTCTTAACACTCTCTTTGTAGGCTCCTTCTTCGCCCAAAATTTTATCATCTTTAAAATATTTACTGAGTTCTGATACGAGAAAGTCTTCAACTTTTTGATCGAATTCTGTGACGATATCACTAAAGGAACTTTTCTCTTCTCTTTTAATGACTTTGGGCTGAGCTCCAGGACTCATTGAAAATCCATTCATAGAAACTTTTGCAGAGTCTTTTAGAATTTTTTCGAGAATAGAGAGTTTTTGTTTAAGTTCATTTGATTCAGGAGCCATGACTCTTGACCATATGTTTTTATTTTATTGAAGCAAAGGAAATTTATTCAGGCTTTGAAAAGGCAAGGGCTTCCATCCATTCTTCAGAACTTTGAGGGAATATTCTGTTTTCAAGAATCCAGAGTAGAACACGGTCCTTTGTTTGGATGTTAAGAGCTTCTAACCATTCTTCATTGCTATGGGGGACGGTTTTATTCTGGATAATCCAAGTTTGGACATTTTGATCTTTGAGAACAGTGGAAGAAGTAATCTCAGGGCTATGAGTTTCGGAATCTGAAGTTTTTTCAAAAAACACTTCAAGATGATGGCGTTTTATAAAACTGCTTAGACCACTCAAGGAAACTTTCAACTTTTGAGCACACCAAGATTTCCCTTTATCTTTATTAGTAATCAAGAATTCAATCGTTGTTGAGGGAATCAAATATCCATTTTCTTTTACGAGCCCATAATCTTTGAGAGTTAGCTTTTTTGAATTCCTTTTTTGATGTTTTGAAAGACCAAGTTTTTGGACTTTGTAGCTCACTGATCGTTCAGTTCTAATATTTGGGTCATTGGGATTTGATGTGCCAGCCAGTTTGTTGAGTGCCATTGCGATCTGCGCATGAGTCATCCCTTTTTCATGCATATCCACAAGAAGAATTTCTTCGCTCACTTCGCCAAGGTTTCTATTCCAACTTACTCCGCGGCTTTCAATTTCTCTTTGATGTCGGACAAATCGGCTTGATTGATCTTCCCCATTTCTAAAATCATTTTCAAAAGCTTTTACAATCGACAAGTTAAAGTAGGAAAGTTCCCTATAAACGCGAGATTGAGATATTCCAAGTTCTATAGCAATCTCAGGCACGCTTTTCTTGCCAATCGTACTTTGATAGTAGGCGTAACGTTGCTTGATGAATGGATCTGTATTGAGTTGATAGCCAAGGGATAGTTTTTTTAATTCTCCAAAAAGTTCTTTGCGGATTTTTAAAGGAAGAAGTGAAGGTTCGTAAATGAAAAATGAGTAGAATGCCTTAAGGTAAAGTCCTTCTTCTGAATTGAGGTTCCATTTTTCTTCAAGAAGCCGCCAGTTTTTATCGTGATTACGTTTTGATTTAAAAACTTCTCGGACATCATCTTCAAATTTTCTCAGATCGCTTTTTTCATAAAAGTTTTCTCCAAAAATGGTTTTTAAAAGAGAAATTGTCTTGTTGTAGCTTTGATTTGGATCGACCAATGTGAGTTGGGCTTTAATGACAAAAATACCAAGAACTTTTCGGCAATCTGAATTTTGCGACGCTGCCTGAAGGGGGATGTTAAGAATGCAAGCGAGTAGAAAAATTATAGAAAAAAGGAGTTTTTTCATTTGCCCGACTTTCTAACACTAGATTTTTCATTTGAGAATAGAGTAGACATGGCTCATGGCGTTATAGGGTTGGAACTCGACCTTTGAATCCAAATAAAACGTCAAAAAACAAACAGTTATATTTTCTTTAGAAAGTTTCGATAAGAATATATGGCCGAGGGAACTCTTTTACTTTTAGCGTTTGCTGTTGTTTTTACAGGCATTATTTGTGCTGTAGGGGCCACTCTTTTTTTGAGTATTTATAAAGAACTTATAAGCCTCAGAAAAAAAGTGAAGTCTTCCTGGAGAAAGATTGATTCTATTTTAAAACAACGGCAAGAGGAGCTTCCTCGTTTGCTTCAACTTGTGAAGGAATGTGTAGGTCATAAGCAAGTCATCTTAGAAAAGGTTGATCATTCTAGAACTCGCTTTGAATCAGCAAGACGCTTAGAGGAAAAAATAAAAACTTCTAACGAGGTGACTCAAGCCTTACAGAGTCTTTTTGCAATGGTTGAAGCGTATCCTGAGTTGAAAAAAAATCAGGATTTTTTAAAGCTTCAAAAACAATTTATGAC
>JBAXJW010000021.1:0-12012 GCA_037137635.1 bacterium
CGCCACATTTTTTGGAGTTTAAATTCTTCAACACGCTTTTCGTCAGGAGTAATGGTTGCACATTTAATTCCGACGTTACATTTTTTAATCGCTTCTGCCGCTTCAAGAGTGACGCGGTCTTCTGTTGCGTCTCTGTGTTCAATGCTCAGATCGAAATACTGAATTTTGAGATCTAAATAAGGCTTGATTAATTTCTCACGAATAAATCCCCAGAGGATTCTGGCCATTTCATCGCCATCCATTTCAACGACTGGATTTTTTACCACGATTTTCTTCATGCAAATGTTCTAAGATGGCCTTGGCTCTCAAACAAGTATGAAAAATTCTCAGAATTTAAGCCACTTTTCATCCCAGTAAGTGGGAAGAGGGGCTTCGATCAGAAGTTTTTTTTGAGTGAAGGGATGAATGAAACTCAAGCTTTTTGCATGAAGGGCAAGGGGAACTCCGCTTCGATCTGGCTTTCCATAAAGACGATCTCCCAAAACAGAGTGTCGCATTTCTAAGCAGTGAAGACGTATTTGATGTGTTTTTCCGGTTTCAAGAGTGACTTCAAGAAGTGATTTTTCAGGACTTGCTTTGAGAAGTTTAAAATAAGTATGCGCGCGTTCAGAGGGCCTGCCTTTTGAAAAGTTTGCCCATTTGCCGCCTGTTTTACGGATAAAGCTTTTCACTTCTCGCCATTGCTCAAGCCAGCGACCTTCTACAACAGCCCAGTAAACTTTTTCGAGCTCACGTTTTAAAAACAATTCGCTCATGGGTTTATTAATGGCTTCTGTTTTTCCAAATAAGACAACACCCGTGGTATCGACATCTAAACGGTGAAAGAGAACGAGCTTTTGTCCGAGCATTTTTTCAGCAATCGCTTGAAGGTGTGGGCGAGAGGGATCGAGCGTGACGTGCGAGGGAAGAAAAGCGGGCTTAGAAACAGCCACCATGTCTTTATCTTCAAAGAGTATTTTGACGTCTAAGTTGCTCATTATTATTTATAAGAAATATTATAAAAAAAACGCCCACTCTGTGAAGAGTGAGCGTTTTTTGTTTTTCAATTTTGAAAATTATTTATTCAGCTTTTGCTTCTTCAGTCGCAGCAGCAGGTGCTGATTTGAGACTACGTTTATCAAAGCCGCCCTTCATGCTTGATTTCAAAGTGACATAAGCATTTTTAGCTCCAGGAACAGCGCCTTTTACTAAAACTACGTTAGAAGCCGTGTCTATTCCTACAACTGTAATGTTTTGAGTTGTAACGTTGCGATCACCCATGTGGCCAGGCATTTTTTTGTTTTTGAAAACGCGACCAGGAATAGAGCGCATACCGATAGAACCACCGTGACGGAAGAATTCCGCAGCACGTGAAGCAGGAGCTCCACGGAAGTGGTAACGCTTCACAACACCTTGGTAACCTTTACCGATAGAAACACCACTTACGTCGATGTGATCACCGATTTTAAGAAGTGAAGAATCTAGGTTTTGCCCAACTTCAACTTCTCTGATGCTTGTTTCATCGAGACGAAATTCTTGAATGAAACGCTTTGCAGGAGCTTTTGAACCTTTGAAGTGACCTGCTTCAGGCTTTGTTACGTTTTGAGCTTTTTTGTCGTCAAAACCAAGCTGAACAGCGTTGTAGCCTTCTTTTGCTTTTGTTTTCTTTTGAACAACAATACAAGGACCAACTTGAATTGCAGTCACAGGGATCACGTCGCCTGCTTCTGAGAAAATTTGGCTCATGCCAAGTTTCTTACCAAGAAGAACCAAGTGAGGGTGTTGAGTGGGGGTACGTTTAGGGATCGAATTTGTAGATGTATTTGTCATATTTCTCCTTCCATCCATCATTCCCTCAGTCTTTTGATCTGCTTTGACCATGCTGGGGAACTGGCAATTCGTGAATGAAAATACATCCCATCTTACGTGCTGGGTCAAGCAGAGAATCCCCGCGAGTGGCCAGCCATGTGATACCTGCCTAGAATGGGGCTGTGTTTTGGGCAATTTTAGCTTTGCTGGTGGCTTTTATGGGGGCCCCTTTGGCTCAAAAAAAGGTTTTTGGCCTATTGGGTGGAGTCCTGTATGCGGGGGCTTTTGTAGGAGTTCTTTATGAGCTTTTCATCTTAAAAGAGGCTTCTCATTTTGAATTAAGCATTCAGCCCTTTGCCTTTGTGGATTTTACATTTGTTCTGGATTTTATGAGCCTGTCATTTGCGAGTCTTGTGCTTTTGATCGGGACTTTGGTTACTGTTTATAGCGTTTTTTACATGAAGGGTCCGGATAGGCCTTGGTTTTTGAGCCTTATACATTTTTTTACTTTGGCGATGCTAGGAATTATTTTTTCAAATAATTTATTAGCCATTTTTATTTTTTGGGAACTCACGACACTTTGTTCTTATTTTCTGATTTGTTTTAAATCTGAAAAAGATGAATCTAGAAGAGCTGCGCAAACATCACTCCTCATCACAGCCTTGGGTGGCTTGAGCTTATTGTGTGGGTTTTTAATCCTTGGATTTATCGGGGGGAGTTATGATCTTTCCCTTATTGAAATTCCTCTTGGCGATTCTTACTTTGGAGTTGCGATTTTGTTAATTTTTTTGGGAGTTTTTACAAAGTCTGCTCAATTTCCTTTTCATTTTTGGCTTCCTCAGGCGGCTCCTGCACCTACGCCTGCGACGGCTTATTTGCATTCTGCCACAATGGTTCAGGCAGGAGTTTTTTTACTCTTTCGCTTAAGTCCTTTGCTTTCAATTCATCATTATTGGTCAAAGATTTTGATACCTGTGGGTTTGGCCTCGGCAATTTTAATGTCTCTTTTTATCTTTTTTGAAAAAGATCTCAAAAAGATTTTTGCGTACACAACCATCTCAGCTTTGGGTCTTACGTTTTTTTTGATGGGCAAGGGCACTCCAGAAGCTTTTGGGGCCGCTTTTGTTTGGGTATTCGCTCACGCATTGTACAAAGCTCCTCTTTTTTTATTTGTTGGAAACATAGAGAACTCGAGCAAGACAAAAGATCTTTTAAGGCTTTCTAATCAGGTGCTCTCTTTGCGTGGAACGTTGTTGGTTGCTCTTATGGGCTTTGTTTCCTTATGGGCGCTGCCGCCTTCTCTTTCTTTTGCTGCCAAGAATCTTATTTTGGGAATAAAAGATTTTTCTACACTTGAGTTTTTAGGAGTACTTTTAGTTTTATCCGCCTCAGCGAGTGTCGGGTTTGCGATTCTAGATGTCTTATTCAAGAAAAAGAATTTCGCTTCAAAAGTGAGTTTTTTAAAAAATGAAAAAGATCCAAGCTCTTTATGGCTTTCTGTTTTTGTGGGCTTGTTGCCGGGGTTATTTTTAGGTTTTTATTCTCATTCATTTTCTAGTTTTGTATCAGAGGGCCTGGGTTCGGTTTTGCATTCAGATTTAAGTTTCTTCAGTTTGAGGGAATCCAACTTTTTAAAAGAAATTTATTCATTATCGGGTATTCTCTTAATAGCCTTTCTTTTTTCAAAAGTTGCTTCAAAGCTAAGAAGGCTTCGCCTTCCCTCAATAAGCTTTCAGCAAATATGGGATTTTTGTTTCGAATTCTTTTTAAAAAGCGCCAAGAGTATCTTTAGTTTTTTCTTAAATTCTCGAATCGAATTGTATTTATTTACAGCTTTTGTTTTTCTCTTTTTTTTAATTTCTCAGATTTCAGGTTTAGAGCTCGCTCTCCCATTGCTGACGGTAAAAAATCCTTCCGTGACTCCTTTTGAAGTGGGCCTGATTGTGAGCATGTTGATCTCTTGTGTGGTGGCAGTGAAAGCTGATTCAACTTTTTATGCGATTATCTCCCTTGCAATTATTGGGATAGGAACGGCTTATGTTTATTTAGCAAATGCAGCTCCTGATTTGGCTCTTGTTCAAATTCTTGTGGAATCACTTTTCCTCATCATTCTTGTGGCTACACTTAAAGACATGCCCAAAACTTTAAAGAATTTGTCTTCGCGTTACTTTAAAGGAATTTTTTTATTTACGAGTCTTTGCATAGGAATTTTTGTAGGAATTTTTACATTTTTAGCTTCTATAGGGCTTCGTCCTAAAACTCTCATGCGATATTTTGCCGAAAACTCATACGACTTGGCTCATGCAAAAAATGTTGTGAATGCCATTGTTGTTGATTTTAGAGGGCTCGATACTCTTGGTGAAGTAACAGTCTTTTTGATTTCTGTTTTAGCAATTATCAATTTCTTGAGAACTGAAAAGAAAAGTGAGAGCCACTCATGAAGAGTTTGATCTACGATCAAAGCATTCGTTACATCAAGTTTTTTATGCGTGTTTTGGCTTTATGGGTTTTTTTAAGGGGCCATTCTTCTCCGGGTGGTGGATTTGCAGCTGCTTTGATAGCAGCCTCTGCTGAAATTTTACAAGCTTTAGGCAGTCCTGAGTTCGGTCCAGAAAGAACACATAAATTATTCAGACAAATGGGTTTTGGACTTTTTCTTTCGGTTGGAAGTGGATTCTTAGCGCTATTTTTTAATCGCGATTTTATGACAGGTATTTGGATCCAGGTAGGATCTTTAGACTTAGGAACGCCTATCTTCTTTGATGGAGGAATTTTTTTGCTGGTTTACGCTGCGACAACATTGATGGCAGAGTTTTTGATTGAAAAAAGTTTTTTGAAAGAGAAAAGAGGTTGAGAATGAATTTCTATCTCAGCATTTTAGTTGTTTTTTTTGTGACGGCAGGGATTTATTGTCTTTTGCAAGCGCATCTTTTGCGTATGATTGTAGGATTTATTCTACTTTCAAATGCGGCTAACCTCATCCTTTTTGTAGCGGGCGGGCTTGGAAGTCGAGTGGCCCCCATCGTCGACAATAACTCAAAAGTTTTAGATGTAACTGCAATGGATCCCGTTCCCCAAGCGCTTATCTTAACAGCTATTGTTATAGGTTTTGGGATGTTGTCTTTTTTTGTGGTTTTGTGTCGAGATCAGTTTCAAAAAACAGCTCAAGATGATTTGAACTTAGAAAGTTTTGAATGAATTATTTTCTAATCTTTCCTTATGTGGAACTTCTTCTTGCGGCCTCGTTGTCTCTTGTCTTTTTTAAAAACATAAGACTTCAATCAATTTTTTCTTTTGTTTTTTCTTCTTTGTTCGTTTTTTCGTCCGCTCTTATTCTCTTTAAAGTAAAAAATGAAGGTATACAGGTTTTGCAGGTTGCTTCGTGGCCAAGTCCTTATGGAATTACTTTGGTTGCAGATTTAGCAAGCGCTCTTTTGCTTTTAGCCACCTCTATTGTTTATTGGGCAATAAATCTATATTCGGTTTCGTATATTGATGAAGAAAGAAAATCCAAGGGTTATTACATTTTTGCAAATTTAATTGTTCTAGGAGCTGTGGGTGTTTTTTTAACGGGAGATATTTTTAATCTTTACGTTTCTTTTGAGATTTTATTGCTTTCAAGTTTTGCTCTTTTAACTTTGGGTCGATCTCCTGAAGAAATAAGGCAAGCCATTCCTTATGTTTCGATGAATCTTGTTTCGTCTTTAGCTTTTTTGATAGGAATAGGATTAATTTACGGACATACAGGAAATTTGAACATGGCTTATCTTTCTTCGCTGCTCCGAAACAGTGAGTGGACGTATGGAATGAGGACAGCAAGTGTTTTCTTGTTTTTTGCATTTGCGATGAAGTCTGCCATGTTTCCTTTGTTTTTTTGGCTTCCACGCTCTTATGCGGCTGTTCCCGCAGGCATAACAGCTTTGTTTTCGTGTTTACTTACAAAAGTGGGAGTTTATTCTTTTTTGAGAGTTTTTACTCTGATTTTTCCAATTGTAAGGGATCCTTACTTGCAGGGAATTTTTTATTATTGCGCTCTTTTAACAATGCTTATCGGAGTGCTGGGTGCCCTTGCTCAATCCTCTCTTAAAAGAATCTTATCCGTTCATATTATGTCTCAAGTAGGATACATGCTCTGGGGTCTTTGCCTTTTTTCGCCTCTTGCTTTGGCGGCTACGATTTTTTTTATGATTCATAATATGATTGTAAAAGCGAATTTACTCTTGATTTCGGGTGTGATTGAAAAGAGCGAAGAGACGAGAGAGCTTCTTTCTCTAGGTTCTTTTTTTAAGCAACAGAAACTTTTTAGCTTTCTTTTTTTCTTATCTGCACTTTCCTTGTCTGGGCTACCGCCATTGAGTGGGTTTTTTGCAAAACTATTTCTTCTAAGAGCGGGCGTTGAGTTTGAAGATTGGTTAGGAGTTGGAATGGCTGCTTCTGTAAGCTTAATGACTCTTGTCTCAATGAATAAAATTTGGAATGAAATTTTTTTAAAAGAAAAAGAACAAGTGCTTTCTTTAAAGTTAAGCAAAGCGGGTTTGATTTCGATCGTGGTGCTGAGTTTGTCATCTCTTGTTTTTGCTTTTTACTCAGGACCTATTTTTAAAATATTCTTGAAAGCGGGAGAATCACTCTTCTACACAAATGATTATGTCACTGCCGTTTTAGGAGAGAATCTATGAAGATATTTTTATTTCTATATTATTTTCTCTTTTATTTACCACTTCAGATTATTCTTTCGACTTTTCAGGTCGCTTCACTCGTATTGTTTTCTAAAAATACTATTAAGCCTGGAATCGTAGCTGTTCCCCTTTCGCTCAAAAGTAATTGGGCTATCACTTTGTTAGCTCATTCCATTACCCTAACTCCTGGAACGCTCACTCTTGATTTATCAGCAGACAAAAAAACTCTCTTTGTTCATTGTTTAGCTTTAGAAAATCCTCAGGAATTTGTAAAAACTCTCAAGCAAACTTTTGAAGATAAGATTTTGAAATTAGAAAAGAGGAGTGGGCAGGATGCTTGATCTCATTCAGGGCTTCTTTGTTGATTCTTTTTTTGTATTTATTATTCTTGCACTTTTTTTGATCATCAATCGGCTCCGCCTTGGTCCAACCTTAGCGGACAGAGTTGTGGCTCTTGATTTATTTTCTACGCTTATTCTTTCGGCGATTGTTGTGGCTTCTCTTTATCTATCTGACTCTCTCTATTCAGATGCGGCATTAATCCTGGGGATTGTGTCCTTCATGGGGACTGTCGTTTTTGCTCGTTTTATTGAGGACCAAGAGAATGATTGATTTTTTGATTTCCTTTTTAATTTTTTTATCGGGGTTGTTTATATTGCTGGCAGCTCTCGGTCTTAAGCGCTTCCCTGATTTGTATTGCCGACTTCATGCAAGCTCTATGGCTTCTTCAGGAGCAAAGATTTGCTCTATGGGCGCTGCTTGTCTTTACTTTTGGAATTCACATTTTGGAGTTTCTATAAAATTTATTTGCTCGCTGATTTTTATTTTAACAACAGCTCCTCTCGCGGCTCATCTTATTGCAAGAGCTGGATATAAGAGGGGCATTAAGCCCTGCGATCTGACTGCACATGACGATTATTCAAAAGTGACTACTGTTTAGACAATGCTTTCCTAGAAGGGCTTGGCTTCTTTTTTTGAGAGATAAGAGAGGTTAAAGGGCATTCTAGGCCTGTTGGAGTTTTTTTGCCTCTGGCACATGTATTGCAATTATTTGGGCTATGTCATCTTCAAAAGTTAAAAGTAAAGTAAAAGCGATTAAAGTATCGCGCAAAAAAGTGAGCGAAATAGCTCCGAAGGTAGAAGTTGAAGCTATAACAGAAGCTAAAAAGACTTCTGTTATTTTATCGACTCTTCAAGCAGCTATTCAGACAGCAAAGAAGAAAGTAATAGATATTGCTTCTCTTGCTTCTTATCGATTTGAGAAATGGCTATTGTTGGTTCTCTTGGCTCTTTCAACAGCAGCTTTCTTAGGGGTTAAACTTTTTGAAAACTCAGATATGTCTTTTACTTTAACTGAAACTCAGCCAACTCAAGTTGCTAGTAATTCACTTTCTAACGAAGCTGAATTTAAAGCAGCTTTCAAAGAAAACAGAAAAGAAGCTCGTGCAATTGTTGAAAAGCACGCCCATAAAACTCATAAAATTATGAGCGTTTCAAAAAACACTTCTAAAAAATCATCTAAGAAAGCCGTTAAGAATCTTCGCAAAGCTTCTCAAAAGAAAGCTATTGCTCGAAGATAATCTTAGTCCCAGTTAAGTGCGCCGCCAGTTTGGTATTCAATAACGCGGGTCTCGAAGAAGTTTTTCTCCTTCTTCAGGTCCGCGATTTCGCTCATCCAAGGGAATGGATTTTCAGTATTGAAAATCTTAGGTAATCCAATCTTTTCTAAGCGACGATCCGCAATGTGACCCACATATTGTTCAAACATTTTGGAATTAAGTCCCAAAACTCCACGAGGCAAGCAGTCTTTTGCGTATTGCGCTTCAAGGTGAGCCGCTTCGCGAACAAGTTGAATCGTTTTTTCTTGGTATTGTTTTGTCCAAAGCTCTGGGTTTTCGATTTTGATTTGGTTAATCAAGTCGATACCAAAGTTCATGTGCTTAGTTTCATCGCGCATGATGTATTGAATTTGCTCTCCAAGGCCCACCATTTGATTACGGCGTTGGAAAGAGAGCATCATTGCAAAGCCAGAGTAGAAGAAGATTCCTTCCATAATGATGTAAAAACCAATGAGGTCGTCGAGGAATGCTTGTGATCCTTCAAAAGTTGCAGTTGAGAAGTGAGGATCCATCACGGACTTTGTGAGCTGAAGGTCAAAGGCGTCTTTGTTGTGGATGCTGACAACTTCATGGTACATGTTAAAGACTTCGCCTTCATCGATGTTCAAGCTTTCAACAATATATTGAAAGGCGTGTGTGTGAATAGCTTCTTCAAAAGCCTGGCGAAGCAAGTACTGTCGGCACTCAGGGTTTGTGATGTGTTTGTAGATGGCAAGAACAAGGTTGTTTCCAACAAGTGATTCTGCAGTAGAAAAGAAACCAAGGTTTCTTTTGATTACACGACGCTCATCTTCAGTGAGGATGTTTGATTTCCAAAGTTCGATGTCGCGACCCATGGGAACTTCTTGCGGCATCCAGTGATTTGCACAGCTTTCTAAATAGTTTTGCCATGCCCAATTATATTTGATGGGAACAAGTTGATTTAAATCACTTCGGCAGTTGATGACTCTTTTTTCATCAACTTGAACGCGTCCTTTGATTGCTTTTTTTGTAAAAAGTTCTTTTTGGTCAGCGAGGTTGATGGCAGATGTTGTTTCAATTCCAGGGCTTGTCATAATTCTTTTCCTTTTATCCTTATTTATCTCACTTGTTTACTGACAGGCTTCACAATCAGGGTTTTCAATGGAGCACATTTTAGGTGCGAAATCTTCACGTTCCTTTGCTTCTGCTGAAACACTGCTTATAGGAGTGACGTGATTGTATTCGCGTGTGTTGATGGTTGATTTCTCAACGCCCGTCGCGCCCATTGAGCGGAGGTAATAAGTTGTTTTGAGGCCTTTCTTCCATGCGTAACGGTACATTTCATCAAGAAGTTTTCCGTTTGGTTTTGCAATGTAAAGATTTAAGCTTTGTCCCATGTCGATCCATTTTTGGCGGCGACTTGCACAGTCAATTAACCACTGTGGAGCGACATCGAAAGCTGTTTTGTAGAGGGCCTTGAGGTTTGCAGGGATAGTTGTAACTGGCTCGAGATTTCCATCGTATCTCTTGAGTTCAGAAATCATTTCTTCGTTCCACAATCCAACAGCTTTCAAATCTTCTACAAGGTACGGGTTGATCACGGTGAACTCACCCGACATGTTACTTTTTACAAATAAGTTTTTATAAGTAGGTTCAATAGACTGAGTGGTTCCCGCAATGTTTGAGATTGTTGCTGTTGGAGCAATCGCCATACAGTTGCTGTTTCTCATTCCATTTTGCTTGATCGCTGCGCGAACAGGAGACCAGTCGAGTGTTGCTTTGCTGTCCATGTCGACTTTGTCTGCGCCGCGCTCGTCGCTCACGATCTTGATAGAGTCTACAGGAAGAATTCCTTGGTCCCAGAGAGATCCCTTGAAGCTTGCGTAAGATCCACGCTCTTTTGCAAGTTCTGTAGAAGCAAGAATCGCGTAGTAAGAAATCAATTCCATGCTTTCATCAGCAAAGTCGACTGCTTGAACGCTATCGTAAGGAATTCTCATCATGTAGAGAGCGTCTTGGAATCCCATGAGTCCAAGGCCTACAGGACGATGTTTTAAGTTTGAATTTTTTGATTCAGGAATAGGGTAGTGATTTTGATCGATCACGTTATCGAGCATGCGCATCGCAACTGTGACAGTGCGAGCTACTTTTTCGCGATCTAATCCCTTTCCAGGAATCATATGATTTTGAAGATTCACAGAACCCAAGTTACACACAGCGATTTCATCTTTGTTTGTATTCAAAAGAATCTCAGTGAAAAGGTTTGAGCTGTGAACAACGCCCACGTGCCCTTGAGGAGAGCGAAGGTTTGAAGGATCTTTGAAAGTGATCCAAGGGTGACCGGTTTCAAACAACATAGAAAGCATTTTGCGCCAAACTTTGACGGCTTCTACTTTGCGGAAATTTCCGATTTCACCACGAGCCGCTTTGGCTTCGTATTCAACGTAAGCTTTTTCAAAAGCTTTTCCGTAGAGATCGTGCAAGTCGGGAGTTTCTTCTGGAGAGAAGAGTGTCCACTCAGCATTTGCTTCTACGCGCTTCATGAATAAATCTGGAATCCAGTTTGCAGTGTTCATGTCGTGGCAACGGCGACGATCGTCACCTGTGTTTTTTCGAAGCTCAAGATATTCTTCAATGTCGATGTGCCATGTTTCGAGATAAGAGCAAACGGCTCCTTTTCTCTTTCCACCTTGGTTCACCGCAATGGCTGTATCGTTGGCAACTTTCAAAAACGGAATCACACCTTGTGAACTTCCGTTTGTTCCTTTGATGTGAGCGCCAAGTCCGCGCACGGGTGTCCAGTCGTTTCCAAGTCCACCAGAGAACTTAGAAAGAAGGGCGTTGTCTCGGAGAGATTTGTAAATATCGCCGAGGTCATCAGGAATTGTTGTGAGGAAACAAGAAGAGAGTTGGGGGTAGAGGGTTCCAGAATTGAAGAGGGTAGGAGTTGAAGAAACGTAATCAAAAGAAGAGAGCAAATCGTAGAATTCAATCGCACGTTTTGTTCTTTCTTCTTTTGTTTTTTCAATAAGAGCAAGGCCCATACCTACACGCATCCAAAATACTTGAGGCAATTCGATACGACGGCCTTTTACGTGAATGAAGTAACGATCATAAAGAGTTTGAAGACCAAGGAAGCTGAATTTCTCATCGCGCTCAGGCTTGATAGCCGCAGCGATTTGATCGAGAGAGAATTCAGTTTTGAGACGTGGATCAAGACGACCTTCTTGAATTCCAAGATCTAAATAAACAGGAAGATATTTTGAATAAGCTTCTTTTCTTTCTGAAATTGTGACGAAATTTCCAATAACTTCATCAAAAGTCACTTGCAAAAGAAGACGTGCTGTTACGAAAGAGTAGGCAGGATCGCGCTCGATAAAAGCACGTGTTGCCATAATCGCAGCCTGCATGAGGCTTTTCTTAGGCATGCCTTCGTAAAGGGCTTTGAGGGTTTCGTTCAAAACAAGGTTAACGTCGACTTCTTTGGAAAAGCCTGTCGCCGCTTCTTGGATAATCTGACGAACCTTTCCTTCGTTAAAAGGTACAACGCTTCCGTCATCTAAGGTGATGGTCTTGATGGTGCCTGAAAACCCCTCTGTTTGAGGTTTTTCGTTTTCAAGGGTAAAAGAATTCTGCGTGTCCAACGACATCGTTATTGTCTCCTCTTTCTTAAAGGTGTCTAAATTTTTCTTGGGGAACCTGGATTGCTGTTGGCTTCTCCCCGTTGATTAGTTACAACAGCTTCCGGTCCACTTGGGCCCTTTTTCAAGGGCTCTGAAATCAGAGTCACACAACATATAGACGGATTCAAGGTCACATATGGCCATATATTGTAATTTTTAAAAAAAAATCTAAAAAGCCTCTAAACGCGCCGCTTGCCAAAAAGAGCCGATAACACGCTGCGACTTCTGCCGAAATTTCGCATTTTGAGCGAGCAATTTTTTTATGGCCTCGCGTAATTTGAC
>JBAXJW010000022.1:0-11992 GCA_037137635.1 bacterium
GTTTTTGAAGTTTTATGTAGCCTAAAAATAAACTTTTTTTATTTAGTCTTTAAAATAAACTTTTTTTATCGCCATTCAATGTGCAAGAAGTGCACGTCTTATGCCAAGCTTAGAGTGTTTTAAAAGTGAAAGAGAGGTGTAAAAAAAATAGTCACTGAAAACGCAAAAAGGCTTTTGGCTTTATGCCATTAATAATTTTCAGGAAAGAGCACTCGTTCGACATGTTCGATCGCTATGTGGAGAATCAACATGTGGAGCTCTTGAATCCGGTCAGTGCTGGGGCCCGGGACAATGATATTCTTTTCAAGAGCCTTGGCGACCTTGCCCCCATCTTTTCCAAGCAAAGCCCATGCGATCATTCCTTTTTTTTGAGCCGCTGAAATCGCTTCTAAAACGTTGGGAGAATTTCCGCTCGTTGTAAGGCAAATAAGAAGGTCGCCTTTTTGCCCTAGAGCTTCTGTATGGCGAGAGAAAACTTTATCAAAACCGTAATCATTCCCCACACAAGTCGTGTGAGAGGCATCACCAAGAGCGATTGCAGGCAGAGCACGGCGATCTTTTCTATATCGACCTGTAAATTCTTCTGCAAAGTGCTGAGCGTCGCAGTGAGATCCCCCGTTTCCGCAAATTAAAACTTTACGATCATTTAGAAAGGTTTGAACAAGGTCGTTTCCAAGTTGAGTACATTTTTCTAAAAGTTCTTTATTGGAAATAAGTTCAGAGAGAGCTTTTTGAGCATTGTTGAGAGATTCAATCCAGATTTCTTTCATGGGCTTATTCATGTTTCGAGCACCTTTAATTTAGCAAATTTTGTAAGGAACTTTCTTGTTCCGTAACCTCTAAAGTCTACTTGAACCTTTGTGGCTTCGCCACTTCCACTTCGAGAACGGATAACGCCTGTTCCAAATTCGGGGTGTTCAACTTTTGATCCTACTTTATATCCATCATCATAAGCTTCTTCAAAACAGTCTCCCCATGATTGAGAGTCAGAAGCTTTAGAATCTGAAAAATAACTTCTTTCATCAGAGGAGTCGTAACGATTCCAAGCACGAAAGCCTGTTGAGCTACTATCTTCACTATGATCATTGAGGTGAATTTTTAATTTGGGAAGCTCTCCTATGAAACGAGAGGGTCTTTCCACTTGTAGACGACCATAAATTCGACGGACTTTTGAGTTGGTGATCTGAAGTAACTTTTCTGCACGAGTGATTCCCACATAAAAAAGACGTCTTTCTTCATCGACTTCTTCTCCATCTCCCATAAATCCAAGCGACATTTTGGAAGGAAAGATTCCTTCTTCCAGCGCAATCACAAAAACGTAGGGGAACTCCAATCCCTTAGCGGAATGGAGGGTCATGAGCTGCACAGAGCTTTCAGGATTGACCTTGTCGAAATCTGTAGAGAGGCTACTGTCTTGCAAAAACTCAGCAAGTGTTGCTTCAGGTTTTTGGGTTTCAAAATCCACCAAAACGTTTCGAAGTTCTTCTAAGTTTTCGAGTTTTGAAGCGGCTTCAATCGTATTTTGAGCAGATAGGTGTTCTCTGTATCCGCTCTTATCGAGTAAGAAAGCATAGAAATCAGAAAGTCGAGCATCTTGAAGTTCTTTTTGCAGATCTTCATAAAGCTTGAGAAAGATTTGAAACTTTTTTTGAGGACCTGGGCCCACTGCCTGTGAAGAAACACTTAAACTCATGGCCTCAAAAGCAGAAAGGTTTTCACTCCGCGCGAGGTCTTTTATTTTTTCAACACTTGTAGGGCCGATACCGCGGGGAGGAGTGTTCACGATACGAGAAAAAGCGACATCGTCTTTTGAATTCACAAGAAGACGCATATAGGAGAGAGCGTCTTTAATTTCGGCGCGCTCATAAAATTTAAAACCGCCGTAAATGACGTAAGGTGTGCGTTCTAGTCGGAGGCTATCCTCGAAAAGACGTGAAACAGAATGACTGCGATAAAGGATCGCAATGTCTTTGGGGTTTACGCCTTCGCGAATAAGTTTTGCGATATTTTTAGAAACCCAGCGAGCTTCTTCAAAGTCGGTTCCAAAAGTATGAACCTGAACGAGCTCTCCTTCTCCTGCCTGAGTGAAGAGTTGCTTTTCTCTTCTTTGTGAGTTGTTGGCAATCACGGCGTTGGCGACATCAAGAATGTTTTGAGTGGATCGATAATTTTCCTCTAATTTGTAAATGGAAGCATTTGGGAAATCTCTTTCGAATTCTCGAATGTTTCGAATGTCAGCTCCCCGCCATTTGTAAATGGATTGGTCTTCATCGCCTACAACAAAAAGATTTTGGTGTTTTTCACTGAGCAGCTTAAGGATCTTGTATTGAACAGCGTTTGTATCTTGGTACTCGTCGACAAGAATAAATGCGTATTCGTTTTGAAGAGCTGAGCGAATTTCGGGGAATTTTTCTAAAAGCTCGTAAGTTTTGAGGAGTAAATCTCCAAAATCAAAACCTTGAGCATCTATTTTCTTTTTTTCATAAAGTTTTGCAATAGCTTTTAATTTATCTCGATGTGCAGGATAACGAATTTCTAAAAAAGTGTGTTCGGAGGGATTAATCCCATCGTTTTTAAGGCGATCGAAATTTTCAAGAATATATTTGGGAGAAAGTTCTTCATCCGAGAGGCCCATTTCTCGCAAAATATCTTTGACGATGGTTGTCTGATCGTTGTCATCAAAAATGGTGAAGTAGGGATTGAGCCCAAAAGCGTAGGCGTATTTACGCAGCCACTTTACTCCTGCACTATGAAATGTTGAGAGAAAAACTTGATCTGCAACTTCAGGTGCAAAGTCATTGACTTCGCGTCTTACTCGTTCACGCATTTCGCGAGCCGCTTTGTTGGTGAATGTAAGAGCCAGAATTTCACCCGGAAAAGCATGTCCTTGTTCGATAAGTTGAACGATTCTTTTTGTGAGAACACTCGTTTTTCCGGAGCCTGCACCTGCAACGACAAGTACGGGACCTTTTACGTGAAGCGCAGCAGCTTCTTGCTGTGGATTAAGTTTTTTCATAGGGGCGATATAGTTCTAGCAATTATCTTCTGAGATCGCTCGAAGATATTTGGGTTCAAATTTTTCTTTAAATGACGCTCTCTGCTATTGAAAGATGATGAAATAGCTTTCCTGGGTTGCTCAAGATCTAAAGGCTATCTATAACAGGCAGAGCCGTTTCAGAGCCTTAAAACTCTGGGAAGCATGAGGCCGGGGGTTGTCCAGTCCTCCCCAATTTAAGCTCCCGGCCCCAATTTTACTCTAAATTTAACCTTCTAAGCTTTGTAGGATTTCTAAATATCTATCGGGAACTGTTTTGAGTTTTGCGGTTGCATCTGAAAGTAAAACGGGTTTCATCACCGCGCCTTTAAGAGCGGGCATCATTCCCCATTGCTTATTCAAAACCATGTCTCCAGCGGTGATTCCAAAATTAGTTGCAAGGACTCGGTCAGAAGAGACAGGAGTTCCACCTCTTTGGACATGTCCCAAAACAGTCACGCGAGATTCAAAACCTGTGACCTTTTCGATTTCATCAGCGAGGAATTGTCCGATTCCTCCTAAGAGTGGTCTACCAAAGGGATCTTTTCTTTCTTTTGAAATTCCGGTTGCTTTTCCGTTCACAAAAATTTTTGCACCTTCTGCAACCACAACAATTGAGAAACGTTTGCCTCGATCTTTTCGGGCATTGATAATTTTACAAATTTCTTCGATGGAACGAGGCTTTTCTGGAATCACCACAACGTCTGCTCCACCCGCGATACCAGAGTAAGTCGCAATCCATCCTGCATGTCGGCCCATGACTTCTACAACCATTACACGATTGTGAGACTCTGCAGTTGTGTGAAGACGATCAATAGCTTCGGTAGCAATCTCAACAGCCGTTGCAAAACCAAAAGTAAAATCTGTTTGATCAATATCATTGTCGATTGTTTTAGGAACGCCAATCAAGGGCATGCCCTTTTCAAAAAGCTTTGCAGAAACAGTGAGCGTTCCTTCGCCGCCAATCGCAACAATTCCATCAAGTCCGAGTTCTTTAAAGTTTTTAAAAGCAGTATCGATCGTTTCTTGATCTTTGAGGACATTTGTTCGAGAGGTTCTTAAGATTGTACCGCCTACATGAATAATTCCGCTGGTGGTTGCATAATTAAGTTCAACAAAACGTTTTTCCAGCAATCCTGCCCATCCATCGAGAAGGCCAAGTACAGTATAGTTTTTAGATAAAAGCCTTCGAGTCACGCCTCTGATAGCGGCATTGAGGCCAGGGCAGTCACCCCCGCCTGTTAAAATTGCTATTTTTTTTTGATCCATATTCGTTTTTTGTAAAAAAATGATCTTAACGCGCCTCTCCCTATGCGGCAACCTATTCTCTTTTAGAGAATCCTTTAGATTTATGCTTAGGCCTGCTAATTTTCTATATATGTCAGCTCGTGTTTATTTTGTAACGGGCAAGGGCGGTACGGGTAA
This sequence comes from bacterium, assembly GCA_037137635.1. Taxonomy (GTDB): domain Bacteria; phylum Bdellovibrionota; class UBA2428; order UBA2428; family UBA2428; genus CANIGN01. The sequence continues at coordinate 4,460 of JBAXJW010000022.1, forward strand.
AACAAGTCTTTCCATAGCTCTGACTCAAATCCTCAGTAAGCAGATCGAAGGCCCTATACTTTTGCTAAAAATGAATAGCTTTTCCTTGAGCCAAGGTGGATATGAGCCTGTTCGAAAAAAAAGCGAAAGAGTTTGGGAGCAAAATCTTCATTTGCATCGAACGGTTGAGGAATATTTTACGGTGACTTTGGCCAAGATACCGCTTCCTTCTTTTTTTCAAAAAATGGCCGCTAAATTGAATGAAGAAGTCGCAAGTCGCCTTCTTTCGAATCGATATATTTTGAAATTTATTGAAGCATGCCCCGGACTTACGCCGACGATTTTTTTGGGAAAAGTTTGTTACGAGGCTCAAGTGGGAGCTCCTGATCTTTCAAAGCCCGATCAAAAATGGGGAGCAATTGTGGTGGATGCTCCATCAACGGGTCAGGCTCTTCAGGTTTTTGAAAGTGCTCGAACACTCTCAAAAGTTTTAAGTCATGGAGTGATTTATCGCCACATTCATCAGACACTCGAATATGCTTATAGCGAAAATTTTGAAATTTTTTTACTGACTCTTGCTGAAGAAGGCCCCGTTCAAGAATGTCTCGAAACAATTGAGCGTTTTCAAAAAATTGGTCTTGTTCCAAAGCATGTGTGGATTAACAAGGTGACTCCTCAAGATGAAAAAATAAAGCTTGAAACCTTTTTAAATCAAAAAGATTTAAATTTGAAAAATCTTATTCAAGATGATTTGGATCGAATTCGTGATCAACAAGATCGCATTGAAAACCTAAAAAATAAAATTCCTCAAATCAATGTGTCTTGTTTGAGCGAACGTTTAACTCGGGAAGAGACGACTCCTCTCTCTTTGAACTTAGAGGAAATCAAATTATGAAAAAAGTGTATTTGATTTTAGGAAGCGGAGGAGTGGGTAAGACTACAGTCGCAGCTGCTTTGGGTCTTGCCTTGGCTGAAAAGCAAAAAGGAGCGCTTTTTACAGTTGATCCTTCCATGCGTCTTTGTCAGACGCTTGGTCTAGAAAAGCTTTCGCTCAAACCTTCTGTTTTGAGTGACGGAAACTTAGAAGCTTATGGCCTTGAAGTGCACGATGGTCTTAGGGTGATTTTAGAAAAAGTCATCAAAGATCCCGAAAGAGTTCAAAAAGTTATTCAGCATCGATTGTTTAATATTATTGAAGGGAATATCAGCCATCTTGAGCATTTTTTAGCCATGGATAAAGTGGTGGAACTTGTAGAGCGAGACGATTTAGATTTTTTAGTGGTCGATACCCCTCCACATGATCAGGCTTTTGAGTTTTTTGAGACACCAAAGGTGCTTTCTAATTTTTTAGATAAGGCTTTTTTAAGGATTCTTTTGGATCCCAATCTTCCAGAAGATGGAATTATTTCTCGTTTTATTGGGAAAGCCTTGCAAGAAGGGTGGAAGCTGTTTCGTTCCCTTTTGGGAGAGGGATTCTGGGAGGAGCTTTCGGTTTTGTTACAGGATTTGATGCCTTTGAGAGAGCGTTTGGTTTTTGCATCTGAGAGAATGAACAAATTGCTTCATGATTCCAATACTCAAGCCATTCTTGTGAGCGTTCCAGAGAGTAATCCCTTAAGAGTTGCACAAGCACTTTCTGTTGATTGGAAAAATAAACTAGGTGTGAATGTGGAATCCTTAATCTTGAATAGATCTTTTCCCGAAGGTTTAGTGCTCCCACCTGATTTAAGTCAGACTTTGTTTTATCAAAAATGGCTGACACAAAATAAGTTGATGCAAGGAGAGTGGTTTAAGTCGTTTCATAAAGTTCATCGACTTTCGCCCCTTTCTCCTTTTGAAATGAATCTAGAAAAATTACAGGAGATGGGCCGTGAGCTTTGTTAGATCAATACTTTTAAAAAAATATAATTCTCAAACCCTTGAGAAATTAACGAAGGCTCTTAATGAACTAATCCCTAATTGCGGAATGCCTCTTTATACATCCATTGACTTGCGAGATTCGGGAACGCGTCTTGTCGCAGTTGATGTGAATTTATTTCCTGCTGGATTTAATAATTTAAGTGCCTCTTCTATAGAGCGAGCAGTTAACGAATTTAGAAGTTTTTTAGAGGCAAAACTTCCTCAAAAAAACACCTGGAAATTAGGGCTTGTTCCTGAAAGTCATACAAATAATGAAGGATATCTTTATCATTTACTGACACTTAAAAATTTATTGGAAAAGTCGGGAGCAGAAATTCGTATTGCGTGGTCGGGAATGCCGATTCCTAAACCTTGGGAACTTAAATTTAATCAAAATTCTTTGATATATTATCCTCTCTCGAATGTTGCGGATTGGTCTGATGCGATTATTTTAAATCATGATTTAAGTGGAGGTCCTTTAGAAGCGCTTAAGGATTATCAAAAAGCAATTTTTCCAAATCCTGAATTAGGTTGGTATAAAAGAAGAAAATCGGAGCACTTCGGTATTGCTTTAAAAGTGCTTAAAAATATTTCAGCAAAAGTTCCAGAGCTGGATATTCATGACTTCATGGCAGATTCAAAAGCTGTTTCAAGTTTAGATTTTTCAAAAAAAGAAGATGTGGAACGTTTGATGGCCGAAGCTTCTGATTTTTTAGAGAAGATTAAACAAAAGAAATCTTCCGCAGAAAAAAATGAGCGGCCCTTTGTTTATATAAAAAATGATTCGGGTACCTATGGATTAGGGATCTGGAGTTTTTCAACTCTGGATGAATTAAGAGATGCGACCAAAGCATTGCAGAAAATTTTCGCTCGCGGAAAGCAGGGAACTCAGGTTAGACGAGTTATTTTGCAAGAAGGGATTTCTACTCGATTAGTTGTTTCGGAAGGGGATCATGTTGAGTTTGAGCCCGTTGTTTATAGTGTGAATGGAAACAAAATTGGAAGTTTCTTTCGCTATAGTTACTCCGCTAAAGGCGCTTTGGGGGAAAGTAACCTCAATCGTCCCGGCTCATGGTTTGAAGAAAGTTCTCGTTATCCAGAGGACCACGATCACATGAGATCTTTGTATACTTTTGTGGCTTTATTACATTCAGTGAGCGCTGCTCTGGAAGATTGTCCTTGCGGAGAGTTTAAGTAAGAAAATAAAAAAAGCCTGGATTCCAATGAAGGAACCCAGGCTTTTAATCTATTTGTTATGAATGTTTAGGGATTTGTGCGTGACTCAATCGCATCGATAAGCTTCTCGATGTTTACAAGCTGACTTCCCAAGTTTTGAAGTTGGGCATGAGCAGCTGAAACAGCATCTTTAGAGATGTTGGGAGAAGTTTGAACGCGGTCATTAAGGGCTTTTTTAAGATCGTCAGCTGCGCGCTGAGTGACTTTAAAAGAACCACGAAGGTTTTCTGCAGCAGAAAAAGCTCTTGTGATCTCTTCTTTTGCCTTTTTAAGAGCAGGAAATCCACCAGAAGAAGCTGTTTTTGCAAGAAAACCAGAAAAAGTACCGCCACCAATTTGAATAATATCGCGTAGAGTATCTACGGGAATAATCGTTTTGGAACGTTTTTGTTTTTCAAAAATAATCTGAGTCAACGTAACAGAAGAGATGTCTTTTTTAGAACGGTTATCGATAACCGTCACTTCTTCTCCACGCATAATCATTTCGGCAATTTCATCTAAGGTCACGTAACAACTTTGGTGCGTATCATAGAGCTTACGGTTCTGATAACGCTTAATTACTTTCGTGTTCTTGCCTGGGACGGTGGCTATAGGACTTATATAAACGCCACTAGCGCTTATGTTCGTTGGAGCCGCGTTGCTTCCACTATTCGTCATTATTAATCCTCTGTTTTCCATAAACTTTTACCCCCTCATACCCTTTTCTAGGCCCTTGTTGTTTAGCGCTCAGCATTTTACGTCTTTTGGGATCATTGGATCTTCAAAAGAGCTGTGGCTTTGTGCTGCAAGGAGCCTTAAATCGAGCCCAACTTAATCCTGCTATTGCATCGCTTCAACTATACCGCTTACTTAAATCTTCTGTTGCGAAGGAAGTTAAGAATCTTAGGACCAGCTTCAAAAAGCAGGAGTGCAATAACCATAAGGCCGATGACCAACCATTCGTCATCTCGAGGGAATCTCATATTGGCATAGTTAATTGACGCGGTGAGCTGTGTCAAGTCCTTGAGTGGGTTATTTGAGTATTAAGCCCCAGTTTATAAGCCTCTGGGGCTGTTTGGAACAACTAAAGACTAGCGAGCTTCTTCAAGTGTTTGTTGGTTTATAGATGCTTTATCAAGGTTCAAGATGCGGGGAGAAATGAACATAAGTATTTCACTTTCATCGTTAGTTTTAGTTCTATTGGAGGTAAAAAATGAACCAAAGAACGGAAGCTTTCTCAAAAAAGGAATTCCATCGTCTGCATTGATATCTTTTTTAGAGTAAACACCTCCAAGGACAACTGTTTTTCCTGATTCCACTAAAGTCTGAGTGCTTATTTGTTTTCTGTCTGTAGTGAAAATTTTGTTGTCAGCGGAAGGTGCGCCAGGAGTATCTTTATTGAGCTGAATATTGAGTAAAATATTATTGTCATTAGTCACTTGTGGAGTCACGTTTAAACCAAGATTTGCAGTAATTGATTTTGATGTTGAGGCCTCTGTCGCATTACCTTGAAGAATGACAGTTGTTTCTGACCCATCCGTTAAAGAGGCTTGTTTGTTGTTCAAGACTGTCAGGCTTGGGCGAGAAAGCAGTTTTGTATTTGCAGCATTTTCATTCGCTAAGAGAAGAGCGTCTAAAGCCTGTAAGGATCCCGAAGTGCCAGAGTATGATCCTCCTATCCCCCCTGTTGGAGTTGTATCACGGCCTTCAATTTTAGTGGTAGTTCCAATTCCACCACCAAGACCAATCTTTCCATTGGCAATGCTAAAAGTCCCAAAAGATTTCCAGTTAACTCCTAATTTTTGTGTAAATGATTTTGTTGCTTGAACGATACGCGCTTCGATTTCTACAACAGGTGTTTGTTTGTCGACTGCTTCTAAAAACTTACGTACTCGTTGAATGTTTTTAGGAAGAGCCGTAATGACGATTGAATTAGTTCTTTCATCAGATAGAGCACTTTCACCGTAATCTGATTTGATGAGTCTCGTTATTTGCCCCAGAGTTTCTGAAGCTTTCGCGTAACTTAGAGGAAAAAGTTGAGTTGCTTTGGCTTGAAGCTTGTATTCTTCTTCTTGTGATCTGAGAGTTTCGGAAATGTCGCTTCTGATTTTGGAGATAGGCATTACGCGATAAGTATTTCCAATTTTTTGATATCCCAATTCAGCATTTAAAAGAACAAAAGCTAAAACCTGATCCCAAGGAACGCTCTTCACATTGATTGAAATTTTTCTATCGGCTTCACCCACGAGTACAAAGTTTTTTCCAGAGACTTGAGAAATAAATTGAAGAACACTGGGAATAGATGCGTCTTTTGCGTTGAAATTAACTTTTGATCCTACAAAGTTTGATTTGCTATCAAGAGAGATAAGGGTTTCGTAGCTTGGGAGCTCAGCGCTAAGCTTAGTCTCAGTTCTTAGATAAGGGCCTGCTTTATTTGTAAAAAAATCGAGGAGTAAGCGGTTTCCTTCTCTTCGAATTACGGGTTCTGTAAGCGTGTTGAGATCCATGATGACTTGTGTGTAATTCCCCATTTCTGATTTACTTTCAGTTGCTTGAAATTTATCAACAGGGCTATTGCTTGAATCAGCCTTAACAGGACTTTTGGAAACTAAGGGGCCAATTGTTGTATCCGCTAAGTTTAATGTGAACTTCTTTGTAGAGTTTGAAGTTTCAGGAGCGAAATCAACAACTCTTGATGTTTGAATTTCATATCTCACACGATCATCCATGGCATATGATTTGATAGAAGTAAGTTGTGCACTTTCTGATGATTCCAAAACTCCTGTCATTGCTGTTTTGGGCTTAGTTGTTACAGGAAGTTCATCAAGAGTGGGGGCAACTTTCATAATCGCTTCTTCAGTGGGAGGAGGAGCTTCAACTTTTGGAGGAGCTTTCTTTTCTTTTGAATTCGAAGCTGATTTTGAATCAGGAGTAGCTGCTTCATCTTCGGGAGCGTAAAGATCGTCTTCGCTTTTTTCATCAACCGCATCAACGTCTTTCATGAGCTCTGTTTGAGCCAAAAGAGGCTTTAAATAAAAAGCAGAAATAAAAGCAGATGTGACAAATAAAAAAGTAAATTTTTTCATGAAGTTCCTCTTGATACCAGTATACTTTGTCTAAATAATTTGCGGGACTATCCGTCTTTTTTTGCGCTTATTTTTTGGCACTCAATTGCTTATTTTATTCTGCAATTACAAGACTTGTGAAATAGGAGCGCATCTTTCCTTGGTAGTCTTTATAGATTTCTTTGATCACGATTTCAGAATCAGAAATTTTTTGAATTTTCCCATTGTTTCTTCCAATCGTATCACCCACTTGAAGAATTTCAGTCGTTTGATTGGGAAGCATGATCATTGCACGAGGGGCTCCCATGCCTGTCAAAATAGCAACGAGTTGAAATTTAGTGACGTCGTAAATAGTGAGCAGTTTTCTGTTGTCACCTGTTTCTTCAAGAGGTTTGAAGGGATCTCTTTTAATGTGGCTTTGATCGAAGACATAAGTGTCTTCTCCTTCTGCAAAAGAGAGAAGCGGGATCACCGTAAGACAAGCAATAGAAAGAATCTTCCGAAGGTTTTTCATTAGCGGGCACTCTCGTCAAAGTGATAAGTCATGAAATTAGCCTCAGCACTGAGCGCTGAAGTTGAGTTGTCTTTTTTGCTAGAACTGTTTTGTGATTCTTGTTTCAGATTAAGTCCTTTGCCAACGATGATTCTCTTAAGATGTGAAACTTCATCAAGAAAGCTCATGATTTGTACAAAGCTTCCTCTGAGCTGAACCTTAATCGGTGTTTCCATGAAGTATTGAGTTGAACTTTTAGCTTGTTGTCCTGGTTCAAATTTAGAAAACTCTAAACCAACGCGATCTGAAATATCAGCGAATGAAGAGAGGATGATGGGAATGTCGCTTGATTTAGGTAGTTTATCAAGTACGCGATTAAGGTCTTCAGCAAGTTTTTGAATTTCCTTAAGCTTTTCTTGTTTTTGTTTTTCAAAGTTTTCAGAAGCTTTATTTGTTTCAATTAATTGTTGAAGTTCATTTTTTGTGGAGGCTAGTTGTCCAACTAGAGGGGTGTATATTTTCGTTTGCCAGTTGTTGAATTGTAGATACATGTAAGCCGCAAAAGCAATTAACCAAATACCAGCGGGAATTCGTATGATAGCTCTTATTAGTCCCACGTTACTCTCCTAGCTTTGATATAATTTTAAATTTTCGAGAATTGATCGGACCCTTCGAGCTACTTGAAGAATCCTTCGCAAGTTCCATAGATTCAAGTTTTGTAGAAGGGAAGTAGATTGAAGAGTCTAATTTTTTGATGAGTTCACTCACTGATTGCGCATTCAAAGAAAAGCCATTAAATTCAGCTTTCTTTTCTTGGGCTGATGTAGTGATTTCGCTGAACCAAATTTCTTTAGGCATTTCGACAGCTACATATTCGAGAGC
>JBAXJW010000023.1:0-11937 GCA_037137635.1 bacterium
GCTCCTTCTCAGGGAACAAGCCTTTCAATTGATACAGGATCTAATTCTGCAGATTCACAAGCCGGAGCTATGGCAACTGTTCCTGTTGTTTCTGCTCCTTCTCTTGATTCAAGTGCTGTTGCGCCAAAATCTCAAGACTCTGCGAGTTCTTCACCTATAGTCCAGAAGGTGAGTAATGTGAGCAAGAAGAGCAACGTGAGAACTGTGCTTCTTGTGGGTGCAGTTGGTTTCTTGATCTTGTCAGGAGTGGTATTCATCTTGGGCAGAAAAAAAGCTTAATCAAATTGGTCAAAGTAATTTAAGGTAATTCGTTAATAGAAATAATAATTTGTACCAAAACCCTACAAAAATCATCTTGTTGATCAGCATGAATCCAGTGGCCAGAATTCTTAATTTCATAATGGGGAAGCCTTCGAGGAAGTCTTTTCTCTATCATTGTTTGAAGAACTGATGGGTCAGCGAAAAGCGTGCTCTTCTCTCCAGTTATAAGAAAGCTTTCCCCAGAGTATTGATGCCATTCCTGCCAAAGGGGGTTCGACTCGGCTTCCAATAAAAGGGCCTCTAAAAAGGGTCGGTCAAATCTCCAATCGTGGATTTCTGGATCTTTAAGGCTTCGTATATTGCTTAATAAGAATCGCGCAAGTTGTTTTGTGTATTTGGTGTCAAAATATTCGCCAGCAGATTCGCGCGTGCGAAAAGGGGTAGGGGTTGTTTTGAGTATTTTATTTAAAAAAGAACATGATTGAAGGCTTAATTCAGGAGATGCGTCTTCAACAATTAGAAAAGGTATTAGCTCAGGTCTTTTTTGGGAGATTAACAGTAAGGGCCTTAATCCAAAGGAATGTCCAACGGCAACAATAGGGCCCATGGACTCAATGTCTTGAAGGAGTTCTTCGCAAAGAGCCTCATGAGCGCTTGAAAAGCTTGTTAGGGGTTTGGAGGATCTTCTTGAAGAGTGCCCCAGTAAATCAACAGCATGGGTTTTTAGTGGGAGACCTGATTCATTTGCAAGAGCCTCAACTTTTGATCTAACAGTGCTCCAGTTTAGAGCGGATCCCATAAAACCATGTACAAAAAGAAGGTTCATAATTTTTTAGCTTTTGAAAAGTCTAATACAGTTTCTTTGTTTGAGGGCCAGTCAAAACGAAGATTTGCTAGGTCTTGAATGTCGCTTTCATGGTGAGTCACAAAAATAAGGACTCCTTTATGATCTAAAAGAATTTCACAAAGCCATTTCTTAAACAATCTTCGATTTTCCTCATCTAAATCAGAAAAGGGTTCATCCAAAATAAGTAAGGGAGCCTTAAAAATAAGAGAACGCAAAAGAGAAACTCTCTTTTTTTCACCCCCGCTTAAATCATGAGGAAAACGATTGGCTAGATCACTAAGGCCAGCACGAAGAAGAAGCTCTTGAGCTCTTTGCTTTTTAAGTTCTGAGGAGAGTGGACGGTATTTTTTAAGTGATTCAAGTGGGAGAGTTAGGTTTTCAAGGACAGTTATGTGAGAAAAGAGCGGACTTGATTGAAAGCAAAAGCCCAAGACACCTTCGTTGAGCAATTCTTGGTTAAAGTTTTGATCAAGCCAAGTGGATTCGCCCGAGCGTTTGGGTGAAAGGCCCGCTAAGGCTTTTAGAAAAGTGCTTTTACCACAACCAGAGGGGCCGAGAATTGCGAGCTTTGTGCCAAATTCAAGCTGACCGTGGGCCTGAAGGGTACCTTTATGGGGGACATCAAAATGAAAATCAAACTTCAACATAAGGAGGACCTCTCGCTTTTTAGGATGAGAAAGACAATGAGAAAAGAACCTAAATAGGCCAATGAAATTCCAAATGACGAAGCGTCAAAATTATAGCGCCTTAAGTTCTCATCAATATAAAGTGGAAGCGTTTCGCTTTTTTCAAAAAAAACTTTTGAAAAAGCATATTCTCCAAAAGCCCAAAGGCTTGAAACTCCCGCAAGTTTAAAAAGAGTGTTTTTGTGTTGAGGAAAAAGTATTTTCCTAAAATAAGTAAAAGGAGTCATTCCTAAGCTTAGGCAATAAAGGCCCCATTCAGTAGGGAGTTGATCGCGTTGAGTTTTGATCTGACGGTAAAGCCATGGAAAAATACTGAGAAAGCTTGTCGTTGAAACTAAAAAAATAGAAGTTAAATGATTTTCTGAGCGAATACCTAGTTCTAGCCAAGCAAAAAGAATAAAGGGCGGGCTTAAAATATTAGAGTATTGAATTAAAGGGGAATCTTGTTTTGCAATTACACAAAGAAAACCCACAAAAAAACTAAGAAGAAAACAACAAAAAGAAATGGAAAAACTTGTGCTGAGAGGAGTTAGGAGCTCTTGGAAAAAAAATAAAATTTTTGGATTTGAAATTACAGAAGTTGTTTGAAGAAGCGCCAGCAAAAAAGGTAAAAAGAAAAAAAGAGACATTAATATTAAAAAGTAAGAAGCTTTTGAGTTTTGAAGCTGCTGACTGTTAAGTGAATTGTTATTTTGAAAGCTTTCTTGAATTGAAAAGGGCTTAGCGAAACTTCGGTTCAAAAAAAAACCAAGAAAAAGGTTTAAAAGTAAAATACAAAAAATTCTTGCTCCACTTCGATCATTGAGAATGGAATAGTAGAAAAGAATCTCTGGAGTGCTCTGGTGAGGGCCTTCAGACAAAAGAAGGACGGGAGCAAAGCTACTAAAGCACCAAAGAAAAATTTGTGGTGCCCATGAGAAGAAATCATTTTTAAAAATTGGCCATAAATAAACATGAATAAATTTTCTTTTCGAAGTTCCTAAGCTTTTCAAGAGAGGAATAAGTTCGTGAGAGTGGGATGATTGAAAGCGCTCAAGGCGTTTTGCAAAAAGAAAAGATACAAAAAGAGCATTCATCATAAAATGGCATGCCACAATCCAAGAGAGACCTTGAGCGCTTGAAAGCTTGAAGAAATTGCCAAGATTTAAAAGGCTCAAAGCAGCTATAGTGGGGCTTAATGAAAACAGAAAAAGAGCAATAAAAGAAATTGCTTTTTGAGAAGACAAGTTAAATTTGTAAAAAATATTTAAATAACCAAAGGCAAAAGAAAAAGCACCAATAAGTAAAATACTTAAAGAAGCTTGAAAAATTCCAAATAAAGAAGAACGTGCGAGTAAATAAAAAAAAGATGGAGTGAGTGTTTCAGACGAGATCTGCAAGCTTAGATAAATGAAGGTATAAATGAGAGGTAGCCAAATAACTGTAAAATAAAAAATGCTGAGAAAGGCGTCTGTCGTTTTTCTGGTTTGAGAGCTTAGAGGCTCCATTCGTCAAGCCATCCAAGTATTTGAGAACTATTATAAAAGCGAAGAGCCTTTGAGTTTTTGGGAATAGAAATATTTTTGTAACAAGAAGGAGCTTGAGAATTCGAAGCGGGGAACATCCAGTTTTTTTGCCAAATTTTTTCTTGAACGTCTTTTGAAGAGAGGTATTTAATTGTTTGGACGAGAGTTTCGTTAGAGTTGCCAATGGTAGTGGCAACATAGTTTGTATCAAAAGGATAATTTGGAAGAGGTAGGTTAGCATAATTTTTATCGCTGTTTTGGCAGCGATAAAAGGCGAGGCTTGTAGTGTAAGTCCAAATCATGGGAGCCATTTCGTTTGCGAAAGCACCAAAAGAGCTTGACCACTTTGGGAAAACTTTGAGGGGAATTTTTTTTGCTTCAACAAGGCTAATATTCCCGAGGCCTTTTGCATTCAGGAGCCAAGCCAGGCCAATCTCGCTTGTGCGCGGATCTTGCACCAGAATTTTTTTAGAAAACTTTTCAGCTAATTCTTTCCAGCTATGAGGCCATTGTTCTTCTTTTAAAAGTTTTTTGTTTACTAAGATTGTATATCCACTTTTTTCAAAAGGAACGCCTTGCTCAATAAGCTTTTCTTGAAGAGCGCTTTTGTAATTTATTTCGTTTAATCCCAAAACTAAATCAATTGAGGAAAGTTTATTTTGTCTTTTAAGCTTTCGAAGTTCTCCAAGGATTCCAGAGAAATCTTTAGAAGTTTGAAATTCAATATCGGGTCTTTGTTGTTGAATCCATTCTCCAAGTCCACCTTTGTCCATAAAAGAGGAGTAAGTGAGGATCTTAATTTTTTCTTTGCCCCAAGAAATTTTTATAAAACTAAAAAGAATAAAAAAAATGAAGATTTTTTTTAAAAAAATAGGTCGAATCATTTGGCTTCAATTTCTTTTCTTTTTTTGGATTTTATATAAAGAACAATGCTCACAACAATAAGAACGATCAGAATACTTAAACTAAAATAGGCTTTTGTTTTCTTGAGATAGTGATCAAGAAGAGAAATATTTTCAGAAAACTTCATTCCTGCCCAGTAGCCAAGCCATACAAAAAGAGGGGCAGAAACAAGAGCCGCTAATCCATCCATTAAGAGAAAGCGATGAAAGGGGTATTTCAAAGTTCCGCCTGTAAAAAAGATAGCGGCTCGAAAACCTGGCAGAAATCGTCCAAAGAAATTCACCCATATTCCGTGCTTATGAAAAGCATTGACTGCTTTTTCGAGTCGCTCCGGAGTAAGTATCTTTTGAGCTAACTTGGACTTCATGACTTTGCGACCTAACTTTTGGCCCACAAAAAAAATAAGAGAATCTCCAATGATGATTCCTAAGTACGTGATGATGATCGGGGGGAGAATCTTTCCGTTATTTTGTCCGGCTAGAAATCCTGCAACAACAAGGATGATGTCTTCAGGTATGGGAAGGCCCATGCCACAAGCAAGTAAACCTACGAAAGGGCCCCACAGAGCGATCGTCGGATTATTTAAAAAATAAATAAGCGATTCGAGTGGATGATTAAAAAAATCATGCAGGTTATCTAACACCGGCTGATTTTATAACTCATCCTTCTGAGGAATTGCACGAAGAAAAAAAGACTTGTGAGAAGTCCAAGTGAATTTCCTCCAAAAGGATTATTTGAATCATCATTTGAGCCATGGGCGCTTATAAGTGCAGCACAGCCGCCTCCGCCTCCGTTATTTTGTTCTTTTTGAGGACTGCTTGAAAATCCAGAAACGGGATTGAGCGAACAGGATTCAATATTATTTGTTTTAAGATGCGGACTTGAAAGTGCATTTTCAAAACTTTTTATGGCGTTGGTATAACCGTCTACTTGGTTTTTATGAGAAAGAATTTTGATATTTGTATTTAAATCGTAAGGAATTGTTGCACTGGAGAGAAGAACGTCTTTGATGTCATGAGCACTTAGGGAGGGGTTAAGGCTTCTCATGACAGCAGTGATTCCTGCAACAAGAGGTGAGGCCATTGAAGTTCCACTGAGAGCGATAAATTTATCTCCGAAAGGGTAGCTCCCGCTTGAGCTGAGTAATCCAAAAGTATTGTTATAAACACTGTGTCCTGGAGCTGAAATGTTTACAAATTGCGATGAGTAGTTAGAAAAACTAGAAAGGCTCACACTGTTTTCGTTTTCTCCGGCTGTGGTTATCGAGTTTACAGAAATAAGTCCTGGAAGACAGGGGTTAAGAGCTGCTGGAAAAAAGGGGTGATCATCAACATTTAAGGCATTATTTCCTGCAGCCGCAACGAGGGTTATGTCGTTTTGATAAAGTTCAGTTAAAGTCTCGTAAAGTGCTTGTGAATAAGTGTCTGACCCCCAGCTCATGTTGATGACTTTAGCTCCTCTTGAAAGTGCATAATCTAAAGCAGTCATTGCTGATGAAACACTTCCGCATATTTGCCCATCTCCTGGGACAACTTCGCATTTATAAAAAAAACGTATAGGAAGAATTTGAATTTTAATTGCAGCTGAATAGCCACTTGCGAGAGCATGGTCTCGAATGGTTTTCACGAGCCCGCTCACATGAGTACCGTGGTATTGGATATCTTTAGCATCGCCATTTTTATCGACGACACTCACTCCATTCACATCGTCGACATAGCCATTGTGATCGTCATCAATTCCGTTTGTGGTCTTATCGTTACCATTCGCATCAAGGCCTGTTTCTCCATCATTTGTCGAAAGGGTGGGTTTCAAAAATGGGTGTTCAAGATTCATTCCTGTATCAATGATAGCTACGAGAAGAGGTTTGTCGCTAGAATTTAAGGGCGAGAAACTTGCTGAGTATTGAGAGGGGTTGTTTATTTTAAATCCTAAGATTTTTAAGTAAGGAGAATTGTTTATTTGTTCTCCGTAATTATCGCTTTGAAGAGTAGCAAGGTGAATAGGTTTATCTTCTTCTATGTAGCTTATGCTTAAATCACTCGAGAGTTGAGCTTTGATTTCTTCTAGTGAAGAAGCTTCTGCCACAATTGATCGGACGTGGTGAAGAGTGGTTGAGCGAATTCGAGGGTTATCATTCATTTTCTTTTGAAGGCTTAGGAGTTTTTGATGATTGAGGATTCCCGTTGCAAAGAAACTTCTTTGTGTTGATGAGGGCTCTTGGCGGACACGGATGATGAATTTTTTTGCAAATGATGTAAGGGGCAAAGCAAGGACAAATATTCGTAAGAATAAGCGCGCCCCCAAACAACGTACCACAATGACTATGGATGCAATGAAGATGCCGAAGTGAAAAGCCTAAGATATTGAATTAATTAAGGTTTCATTGTTTGCATAGGGTTAAGAACATGGCTTTTTGTCGAAGAAAACGTCAGAATTTAAGCAAGGTATTGAAATGATTGAAATGGCAATCTTTTACTCTGTTTAGAAAGTGATCGAATTTAACTTGTTTTGAACAAAGGCCCTTTCTATACCTTTGTTATGTCATCACCACAAAAACCAAATGCTCCTGCTGCTTCCCATATGCTCTGGTTTTTTATTTTACCTGTGGCCCTTTTTTTAGGTTGGGCAACCTTTCAATTGTTGACCGGCTTAACTCAAAAAAAGCCAGAGGTGACTCTTGCTGAAAAAGCGAGATCTATTTCAAAGGGTCGTTCAGATGGTGATCGATGGAAGTCTGCTTATTCTTTTGCAGAAGAACTTCTCAAAAAATCTAAAGAGGGAATTTATAAAAATATTCCCGAAAGTGATCGAAAAAATATTATTCTTGCTTTGTCAGACTTGATGAATCAGTTCAAAGAAGATCTTCGGTTAAAAAAATATTTAATTTTAACTCTTGGAAGGCTCAATGATTTAGAGTCGCTTCCTCTTTTAAAAAGTTACTTAAAAGATGCTGATCCTGATTTGAAATTCTATAGTGCTTGGGGATATTTAGAAACTTTAGCAGCTCATAAAGAAAGTATCAGTGAGGCGGATTTTGTTGAGATTCGTTCATGGTTAAAAAGCGAAGATAATGCGTTTCAAAAAATTGCGACAACCTTTTTAGCTCAATATGATTCTAAAGGATTTTCCAATGTCTTATCTTTATTAAAAGATAAGAATCAAGAAGTGAGATGGAACGCAGCCGTTGCTCTTTCGTCCGTTGGAAAAAAAGAAGGCGTAGAGATTTTAAGGGAAATTTTCGTTTTAAAAAACTTACGTGACTTTGGTTTTCGATCTGCAAAAGATTTAGAAATGCTTTTAAGGTCGGCAAGAACAGCGGCTGTTAAGTTGAACGACACAGAAACGCTTAAGAACATCGAGAGTCTTAAAAAAGAAATGAACGTCGAAACTCCTGAAGGAAAAGCAATCAGCTCAGCACTTCAATAAAACCATTAAACCGGGACAACTCCATGCTTACGTGGATAGTAATGTAATTCTTTAGTGGAATAAAAATCATAACGACGTGCTAAAACATTTCGAAGATTTCTTGAGTCAACAATGTCGTCAACAACAAGTTCAGAAGCGAGCTTTTTAAGATCAATATCTTTTTCGTATTCAGCTTTCTTTTCTTCCACGAATTTCTTTCTCTCTTCGCCTTGGAGCTCTTGAATTTTATTAAAGTACACAGCGTTTACGGCAGGGTCTGCTCCCATGACGGCGATTTGTCCCGAAGCGAGAGCAAGAGTGCAGTCAGGATCAAATCCTGGTCCACACATTGCGTAGAGGCCTGCACCAAACGCTTTGCGAACCACAACGCAAATTTTAGGAACGGTTGCTTCGCTCATCGCGTAGACCATTTTGGCTCCATGGCGAATGATTCCTGCTTTCTCAACTTGCGAGCCGATCATAAAGCCCGGTACATCTGCCAAGAAAAGAAGAGGGATGGAGAAAGCGTCACAAAGAAAAATAAAACGTGCTGCTTTGTCGGCAGAATCGACGAAGATAACTCCGCCTTTCACTTTGGGTTGATTGGCGACGATTCCTATAACCTGTCCTTCGATGCGAGCAAATCCTGTAATCATTTCTTTTGCGAAAAGTTTTTTCATTTCGAAAAAAGAATTTTCATCAACAAGAGACTCAATGACTTGATTCATGTCATAAGCTTGAGCGGGATTTGGGGGCAGAATTTTCTCAAGTTCAAAAAGTTTTTGAGACTTAACAGGATTTTTGAGCGGTGTTTTTTCTTTGGAGTTACGAGGAAAATAACTTAAATATTTTTTCGCTTTTTCTAAAGCTTCATCTTCGTTTGCTGCAAGGACATCGCCTACACCACTTGTTGAGCAGTGCATTCGTGCTCCGCCCATTTCTTCGAGAGTGACTTTTTCTCCGATGACAGATTCAGCCATTCGAGGACT
This sequence comes from bacterium, assembly GCA_037137635.1. Taxonomy (GTDB): domain Bacteria; phylum Bdellovibrionota; class UBA2428; order UBA2428; family UBA2428; genus CANIGN01. Next base: position 8,597 of record JBAXJW010000023.1, read on the forward strand.
TCCTAGGTACATGGAAGCATTCCCTTCAACCATAATCACGACATCGCAAAAGGCAGGAACGTAAGCTCCTCCAGCGGCACTTGGCCCAAAGAGGACGCAAATTTGAGGGACAAATCCAGAGAGACGACATTGCATGTTAAAAATTTTTCCAGCACCTCGGCGTCCGGGGAACATTTGGATTTGATCAGTGATTCGAGCTCCTGCTGAGTCGACAAGATAATAAATAGGAATTCCAAGCTTTCCTGCTTGCTCTTGAAGTCGAACAATTTTTTCAACAGTGCGAGCTCCCCATGATCCAGCTTTGACAGTTGAATCATTGGCCATGATTCCAACAGAAACGCCGTCTACTTTAGCAAAACCCGTGATGACTCCATCTGCGGGAAGATCCCCTTCAACCATGTTTGCAAAGAGACCTTCTTCAATAAATGAATCGGCATCCACTAATTTTTCAATACGAGTTCGAGCAAAGTATTTTCCACTTTGTTTATTCTTTTCGTGGTATTTCGCGTCTCCACCTTTGAGCGTATTTTCGCGATCTTTTTGCCATGAGTGTTCTGTAGACATACAAAACTATCTCATTACTGAATAGGGTGTTTGTAAAGAGGAGGAACGCGGATCTAATTTCCTTTGTAAGACGGCGCGCGTTTTTCGATGAAAGAGACGAGACCTTCTTTGCGATCATGAGAAGAGAGAATCTTTAGATAGCATTCATGCTCAAGATCAAGTCCTTCATGAAGAGGAAGATCAATTCCGCCTGAAATAGCTTCCTTAGAATATCTCAACGCAAGTGGACCCTTTGTAGTGAGTTCTTTTGCCCACAAATTTGCTTGTACCCAAGGGCTTTCGTTAGAAGCGTTGACAATTCCTAGATGAGTCGCTTCTGCAGCAGAAAGTCTTTTTGAGAGGAAAATTAATTCTTTGGCTCTCGATTCTCCTACAATTCGAGCAAGTCTTTGAGTTCCTCCCGCACCGGGTATGATGGCTAAGCTCGTTTCAGTGAGTCCCATTTGAGATTGAGGAGTGCAAATTCGAAGGTCACAGGCCAAAGCGATCTCAAATCCTCCTCCAAAAGCAACTCCTTCTATGACAGCAATTGTTGGAACAGGAATCGCGTTGATAGAATCTGCCAGAATTCTTAATTTTTTAAGAGTTTCGACAACTTTTTCTTCGGTCATTTGAATTCTTTCAGCGAGATCCGCACCTGCGCAAAAAGCTTTCGAGTTTGTAGAGCCAATCAACAAGACGCGTATATTCCCTTGGATGCATTCTTTTTGGATACTCTTTAAACTTTCCGTAAATTCTTCGATCAAATCCCAGTTGAGAGCATTCAATTTATCTGCGCGATTCATTTTTAGTGTGCAAATATGATCTTTGATTTCGATTTGAACAAGATTCATGAAGTTAATCCTTATTGGGTTTGTTTGGGGAGCATCGAATGGTTTGAAGAATCCGGCAAGGCAGAGTTTTGCCCAGATATTTTTCTAAGAGAAAAGAAGTATCTGTAAGATTTGAAAGAGAAATATTTTTAAATTTTCCTTGGCTTTGAAGTAAGTAGAGTAAGTCTTCTGTGGCCAGATTTCCTGTAGCTCCAGGAGCATAGGGGCAGCCTCCTAGGCCACCAAGACTTGAGTCGAATTTTTGAAAGCCTTCTTCTAAGGCGACATATGTATTCAGGAGAGCAGTTCCACGTGTATCGTGAAAATGAAGTGCGAAGTTTTTTAATTCGTAAGAGCGTGTGAGTTTTTTAAAAATGGGTTTTAAATTTTGAGGATGAGCGTGCCCTGTTGTATCGCTCAAAGCAATTTCATCGAAGCCGAGATTTAATAAAAAATCGACCCATTTAAAAACCTGAATGGGTTTAATGATTCCCTCGAATGGGCAGTAAACAAGAGTTGAAAGGTACACCCGACTGGGGAATTTTTTGGGGAGTTGCTTTTTTAGGTTTGTAAGAAGCGTTTTAAGTTCCGGAAAATTTCTGTTGATGTTTTTTTGAGTAAAAGTTTCGCTGGTGGCGCAAAAAAAAGACACGCCATCGATTTGAGTTTCGAGAGCTCTTTCAAGCCCTTTTTCATTGGGGACAAAAGCCCAGAGTTTTTTTTGAGGAAATTTTTTCTTTTTAAAGGGAACAACCTTTTTTGCTAATTCATAAGTATGAGCTAATTGAGGGATGCTTTCAGCTTTTACGAAAGATCCAATTTCAATATCACTCAAACCAGACTCAAGAAGTTTTTGAATAAGGACTTCGCGCTGATCAAGTGTCAGAGTTGTTTTCTCATTTTGAAGGCCATCTCGAGGGCCTACTTCTAAGATTCTCATTCGAGAGTGATGAGGACTTGTCCTTCTTGAATAAAATCTTCATTTTTCACTTTGATTTCTTTTACGGTGCCAGAAAAATCTGAGCTGATGCTCATTTCCATCTTCATACTTTCAATGGAAATAAGATCTTGTCCTTCTTTAATGGATTCTCCTACTTTGACAAGAATGGAAATAATCGTTCCTGTCATATTTGCTTTTACTTCTTTCATAATTTTTACCAATCACTTCCACTTCCAAAACGAAATCCTAAAGTCAGAAAGAGTGACCATGAATCATGGTTCTCTCCGCTAAAGGCACTATGATAACGAACTTGAAGACCTAAAGGAATTCGAGAAAGAAGAGAGAATTCTCCGAAAAGTCCTCCGTTTAAGCCGAGGCGCCAACGGTCACCTTCGTTTTGATAAAAACTTGGCCCGGCCATTAATCCCAATTTGAGTTCATCAAAGTTAAGGAGATGAAACATAAGATCAGCGGAGATAGCTTTTTTGTGCAGACTGTTAGTCTGAGCAGTCAGGAAATCTGCCTGAATAGTTAAAATATCTAAAACAGAGCCTTGAATGAAAGCGCCGTAACCAAGGCTTGTTTGAAAGCTTCCTTTTGCTGCACTTGTACTTCCTCCTTGGCCGCCTAGAGTTATGTTTGTTGCAGAGGCAAAGGAAAAAGTAATGAAGGCGAAAGTGAGGAGGGCTTTTTGAATGACCTTCATATTTCTACTTTTAGACTTCTGCTTTTGCTTTGTCTAATAATGCTGAGTCTAAAAAGGTAGCTATTTATATGAGCTGCGGCTAAAGTTTAAATGTGTTTTCACATGTGCCCGACTTTATTGCGAGCAAGCTTTTTAGAAGCTTTGATGCAAGTGAAGCTTTTTTAGATGAAGTTGCAGAACAGAGACAAAAAAATCCTGATAAAAAATTTATATTTTTAATTTTTGATGCAGGAATTTTTGAACTTCTTGCAATTCGATATTTTTTAAGAAAACGCTGGGGGGATCATTTTATGATTCGTCGAGCATTGGGCTATCCAGG
>JBAXJW010000024.1:0-11658 GCA_037137635.1 bacterium
CCGTCTAAGCTAATTCCAATATGAGCCTTAGATTTAAGGAGCTCATCACGCGCACACTCAGGAAACAAAGCGCCCACTTCTTTATTGATATTGACGCCATTCGGTTCTCCACCCACTTCAATAACTTCAGCACCTAATTCATTAAAAACAAGCGGGGCAAATTTATATGCAGCACCATGCGCACAATCCAAAACGATTTTCATTCCCTTCAAATCATACTGATTGGGGAAACAAGATTTCGCATGAACCACATAACGTCCCATCGCATCGTCGATGCGTTTAGCAGAACCTAAATTCATCCCTACCGGAAGACGCTCTTCAAAATCATCACTTAAAACAAGACGCTCAATTTCTTCTTCAATCGCATCAGCAAGCTTATATCCATCATGTCCAAAAATTTTAATACCGTTGTACTCGTAGCTATTGTGAGAAGCGCTCACGACAATCCCCGCATCTGCTCTCATGTCGTTCGTTAAAAAAGCAACTCCCGGAGTAGGCATCGGACCCACCAACAAAGCCATAGCCCCTTGGCTAGTGACTCCTGCTGCAAGAGCTTGCTCGATCATGTAACTACTTCGACGAGTGTCTTTTCCAATCAAGACAATACTTTTCTTATCACTTCGTAAACTTCTACCGCGAAAATAATGAGCCGTTGCACGACCCACACGCAAAGCAATTTCTGCCGTCATCGGATAGCGATTAGCTATCCCTCGAATTCCATCCGTCCCAAAGAGTTCTCGCATAGTAAACAAGATAACCTAGCAATAGTTTTGAAGCAAAAAAAGAGACTTGTTCCTATGGAACTGTCACTAAAACAGTGTCCGTTGAACGATCGATAATTCGAACATCCGGAGCTAACTTCCACGTTAAACGCCAAGGATTACTACCCTTTTTTAGTTCAGGAAGCTGAACCCAAACATCAATGGTAGAAGCTTGCATCGAATCTAAATTACTTTGAGGACCCTCTAGCAACAAATCTACCGTTCGAGGACGTAACTTAATGCCTCGACTATCAGGATCAAGAGTATAAGAACGCGCAGGCTGACCCAACTTTAGCCGAATGGGAATTCCTCTAAACAACCTGCGCTTAGAAGGGCCTTTTAAATTCACTTCAACGTGAACAGAGGAAACTTCGTTAACAGTTTTAATTCCAGAAAAGTCTTTAAAATTTAAAGGCGCTTCAAAATGCTGATTTAAACTATTTTCTGTTAAATAAATCACTTCTGTAGGCAAAGAGTTTAAAAGCCCTAAACGAATACGAGAACCTATGACTTCAACCGTACTCGGCTGAGCCACCACAGTTTCTACTTTATAAGCATCGGGAAGTTGCGCAGAAATAATAGGACGAACTGTTACGCGTTTTTTAATTTCGCGGTCCAAAAATAATTTCACACTTTGCGGACTGATCATTGTCCAATCAATTCCAAGAGGAATTTTTAATTCATCCGTACGAATGGCAACCTCATGCTCACCGGTTCCCATCTTGGAAAGATCCACTGAGAGAATAGATTCTTGTTTCAAAAATTCACTCACAAAAGGCGAAGGACCCCGAACTCGAATAGTTACTTCTGTAGGAAATGGAGAATAAAGAATCAAATCTTTTGGAGTTTTGTAATCAAGCTTGATAATTTTCGTGGCTTCAATTTTTTCGCCACCCACGACACGAAACCACAATCCGACAGAGAACAACAAAGCGATTAAGGCAATCACTCCACGATCACGAAGGCGCCCCGAAATAAACTCACTCATTTTTATCTCTTTCCTTATCCGATACTTTTTCGGAACGCTTCGAAAGTAAGCGACTGTCTTTCAAGCGAGCGTAGAAACTTCCGGTATTTTCACGTCTTTCAATCAAATCAAAAGCCATCAAAATTCTTTCTTTCAAAGAAACAGGAGAAAGATTTTGCCTTAAGGCTCCTCCTACTGCGACCCCAATTTCACCACGCTCTTCACTCACAACGACAACAACAGCATCAGATTCTTTAGATAACCCCATAGCAGCTCGATGCCTTGTTCCCAAGTTTCGATCCACATTTGACTCAAGAGAAACAGGCACAAAACATCCTGCAGCCAAAACTCGATCTTCTTTTACAATCACAGCACCATCGTGAATGGGCGAATCTGTTTGAAATATAGAAACCAAAAGCTCAGCCGAAAGTCGTGCATCAATCTTCACGCCTGCATCTGTATAGTTTTTTAATCCATGCTGACGCTCAATCACAATTAAGGCACCAATACGGTTAACCGCTAAAATATGCGCTGCCTTACAAACTTCATCAATAGAAACCAAAAGTTTACTCGAGCGAGAACCTGCAATCGCAAAAGGTCCTCGACCAATATTTGCAAGAGCTCGACGAATTTCATCCTGAAAAAGAACAACGACAATAATGAATAAATAATCAAAGAATTGCTTAAGGACGTAATTAAAAACATAAAGCCTTAATCGCTCACTTAACAACAATGCTCCCAGTAAAACCAAAAGCCCCATCAAAACTTGGAGCGCACGAGTTCCGCGTATTAATAATAAAAGACGGTACGTAACAATAAAAACAAGAACGATATCAAGCAAATCTTGCCATCGAAGCTGCGAAGGAAAAAACGACATCATCTGTTAATGAGCATAACAACTTGCAGTTGCAAATTGAAGCGACAAAGTACATTCACGAATTATTAACAAAAAATGTCAAAATTTATGCTTTGCTTGGGTCAGGAATCTTTACGATTCCAACGTTCTCATCCTGAGTGGACTTCACATCTTTAGAAACTTCCGCTGAAGGAGCGACTCTAGGCGGAAGTGGTGCTGTTGCTAACTTCACTTCTTCTAAAGTCTTTCCAGAACATAGCATTTTAAATTGTTCCGCATCGAGTGTTTCCACATCCAAGAGCGCAAGAGAAACCGCATGTAATTCTTTTTCGTGCTTCATCAAAACTTCACGAGCACGCTTATGATTACGCTCAACGATGTCACGAATCTCACGATCAATAAGCTGACTTGTCTCTGCACTAAAATGAGTAGAAGAACCCAATTCCTTGCCCAAGAAAATATTGTCGTTTTGAGAAGCAAAATTTAAAGGCCCCAAACGCTCGCTCATTCCCCACTCAGTCACCATTTTTCGAGCTAAATCAGTTGCACGCTCAATGTCATTTGAAGCGCCTGTTGTCAGATGACCGAAAACAATTTGTTCAGCCGCTCGTCCACCCATCATGTAACTCAAGATGGATTCAGCACGATCTTTTGTCATTGAGAACTGCTCTTCAGTCGGTAAAGTCATTGTAAATCCAAGTGCAGGACCACGAGGGATAATTGTAATTTTATGAACAGGATCATTACCTGGAACAAAATGCGCCACGAGAGCGTGACCCGCTTCATGATAAGCAGTGTGACGTTTTTCATCGGGTTTCATCACCAAGCTCTTACGAGGATTTCCCATCGCCACTTTATCTTTGGCCTCTTCAAAATCACGCATGCTTACCACAGTTGAATCATGTCGAGCTGCAATCAAAGCGGCTTCATTTACAAGATTCGAAAGATCCGCTCCACTAAAACCAGGAGTTCCTCGAGCAATGACATTCAACAAAACATCTCCCGACAAAGGAACTTTCTTTGTATGAACGCCCAAGATTTCTTCACGCCCTTTCAAGTCAGGCTTCGGAACAGACACGCGGCGATCAAAACGTCCTGGACGCAAAAGAGCAGGATCCAAAACATCTGCTCTGTTTGTCGCAGCAACAATAATAACTCCCTCTGTTCCTTCGAAGCCATCCATCTCAACGAGCAACTGGTTTAGAGTCTGTTCACGCTCATCATGACCACCACCCAAACCGGCCCCACGATGTCTTCCTACAGCATCAATTTCGTCGATGAAAACCAAGCACGGAGCCGCACGACGAGCATTTTCAAACAACGAACGTACGCGACTGGCACCAACACCTACAAACATTTCTACGAAATCAGATCCTGAAATAGAAAAGAAAGGAACACTTGCCTCACCCGCTACAGCTTTTGCAAGAAGAGTTTTTCCTGTTCCTGGCTGACCGATCAACAAAACCCCCTTTGGAATTTTTCCACCCAAACGAGTAAACTTTTTGGGATTCTTTAAAAACTCAACAATTTCTTGAAGCTCCATTTTTGCTTCATCACAACCAGCCACATCATTAAATCGAATTTTACTTTGGTTTTCGCTATAAAGTTTTGCGCGACTTTGACCAAAGCTTAAAGCTTTATTGGATCCAGACTGAAGCTGACGCATAAATAAGAAAAACAAGAAAACAATGAAAAGAGTTGGAACCCACGTCAGAAGTGCTTGCTGTAAGAAAGTAGGCTTAGGCTCGGATTCATAGTCAGGGATCAAATTCTTTTCTCGAAGTAAGTTGAGATAAGATTCCGCACGAGTATCCCCTACAGTTTCAAACTCGCCACCACTTTTAATATTTGCTTTAAACTTTCCAGAAATCTCAGAGGTTCCTCGGAACGTAACTTTTTCAACGTTTCCGTCTTGAACGCTTTTGATAAATTCACTGAATGAAATTTTCTCGCGTTTATTCGGCTGCACCTGAAGTTGCGACACAAACCAGAGCGCACCTGTAATGATTAAAATCCAAATTATGACAGCTTTAAACTGTTGTCCCTTCATAGTATTTTTAGGCTATCAGAACTACACACTCAAAGCATTCAAATTTCGAGTTAAGTTTCCGTCCGTTTTTACTTAAAAAAGGCTTAGACCAAAGCTTCTTCAAAAAAGTTCTCAAGGACAAGGCACGATCCCTTACCCGCATAACGATAGGAATCTAAAACGCCTATGCCGATTACAGCAAAAACTTCCTCAGGACGCTTTCGGCTCGACAAAACGGGCCACGCTCGACGAAAGGGTTGCGGCAAACGAACAGAACTTAAATAATCATGCGCTTCTCGCGGATCTTCTCTTCGAATAGATCTCACAATTAAATCTTGAGGCAAGAATTCCCAATTCAAACAATTTTTCAAATCCTCTCGAGAATCAGGCTTGCGCTGACAGAGATAAATACTCAGATCATAAACTTTAAATTTAGCTGGAGACTTCGGCAAAAAACTCCACGCTAGAGAAGAGCCCAAAAAGCTTCGTCGATTTAAATTAAGGTCTATCGTTGACGCCCATTTTAAACCAAAACCACTTTCCGGATAAAAAACCCAATGGTCTGAATGTTTTAGAATGACACCTTGAGAATGAATAACTTCTTTTTCATCAAGTAAATCTTCGATCAAAGCTGGATGAGCTTCGAGCTTATTTTTAACTAACCACATTCTAAAAATTCTTCGCTTCAAAGAGCGTGGCCATTTTTCAAGCCAGCCCACAGACAACATCCTATGAGTTGATTCATCAAACTGAGTTCCCAACCAAGCATCCATCTCAGCTTCCTCTTCCCAAAGTCGCTGAGCCACAGTGGATAAATTTGCAACAGATGACTGGCGAATCTCTTCCAATAAAGGAAAGAATTCATTTCGAATCCGATTTCTCAAATACTGGCCACGAGAGTTACTTGGGTCTTCAATCCAAGAAAGACGGTTAGAGCGAGCATAATTTAAAAGCTCTTCTTTTGAAAATTTAAGCATGGGCTTAATCCACACGCCATCAGTTGGAGACATTCCTCTCAGACCGTTGATTCCCGTACCAGAAATCGCTCTCATCAAAAAAGTTTCTGCATTATCGTCTGCGTGATGAGCGGTTGCAATTTTTTGAACACCCAAGACATTTGCAAGTTCCACGAGCAATCGTCTTCTGTGATTGCGAAACTCATTTTGATTCATCTGAATACCTTCAGGAACACTCAAGCAATGAACAGGAGTATACAAACGAGCGCCGAGCGCCTTTACCCATTCAGCCTCTTGACGAGAAGTCTCTCCTCGCGTCCGATGATCCACATGAGCCAAATGAACTTTAATCCCCAAGATCTTTGAACACTTAGCCATGAGATAGGCCAGTACACTCGAATCAAGCCCACCTGAAACGGCCACCAAAACACTTTCGCCAGAAGCAACTAAACGATTGTCGCGACAATATTTTAAGAAATCCTGAAAAAGAAAATCCTGAGTTCTTCCAATACTTGTATTATTCAGCGTTATTTTCATCGTTATTTCCTGGTTCAGCTTCTTGAGCTGCCTCTGGGTCATCTCCGTTGTCAGCACCTGGATCTTCTTCGCCAGAAGCCCCTCCGTTTCGACGATTCCTCATCTTTTGTCGAAGCAATTTCTTCATCATTGCCGGGTTTCTTTGAGCGACAGGCTCGTTCGATTCCGAAACGACTTCTTCTGTATGCACCACCGGCACATTTTCTTCAACATTTCTTATAGTTGGAGCAGGCAACTGTATCTGACTACTTGGTAGGCGATTATAGGAAGGACTTGGATTTTGAACCATTCCACGAGGAGCACTCGGATAATTCATTGAATTGTTTAGAGATTGTCGACTCATTCGAGGCGATCCCTGCTGAGGCATAGGATTGGCTTTTTGGCTCACAGAACCTTGAGGAACCTTAGCTTCAAAAACTCCCATTTGATAAGCGACGAAGCCTGCAACTGCGCAGAGTCCCGCACCTATCATCAACCATGATTTCGAAGAAGACCCCTGAACTCTTACTTGTTGAGAAAAAGAAGAAGCAGCTGAATATGCATCTATATTTCCAGTTGTTGCAGGAACTTTGTTTTGAGAAAGCTTAGACTGACTCAACTGAGAAGAATCCAAACTTTTTTCAAACTCAGACTGTAAATCTTTCATGCGTGCAGCGTGCTCAGCCTTGTTTTGAATTTTAAAATTTGATTCAGTGGAAGAAGTATCTTTTGTCTCTTGTTGAGTATCTTTTTGTTTTCTTTTTTCAATATCAAAAACAATTTCAGGCCCCACAACACTACTCAGCAAAACGTAAGCAAAAGAACTCTGATCCTTTACCGCAGACTCAGGAAGCAAGTAATCTTTTAAATCGAATTTATCAGAATTCAATCCTTCAATAATTTCTTCTTTGCTAAAAGGTCCCAGTTGGCGACGATCTTTTAATAAATACCACTTCACCCTTTCAGGATACCCATAGAGCGAAGCGTCTCTTTGTCAATTTTTTGTAAAGAGAGAAGAAACTTCTTGCTGACCCATTCTTTCAGCGTGTTCGATTAATCCTTGACGGGATTCAAACTTTGCAACGAGTTTTTGACGTTCTACTTCAAGAGCCAAAGCATCTGAGGCAATCTTTTTTGTATCCTTTAAAAGCTTCTCAGAAATAGAAAGAAGGTGCTGGTGTAAATCCACACTCGATGTTGAAACGTCTTTTTTTCCTTGAGCATAACGACAAATCTGTGCTCGAATATGTCGATCAACAGCATCTCCATCCGTAGGATTAGGGAATTTTTCAGCCATATATCTGCGTAAAGAATTCACTGCAAAAAGCTGTATATGAGCTTTTGAAACGGAACCCTTTTCAATCAATGAACTTTGAATGACTTTTTCATAGAAATCGCCAAAAATACCTGGGGGCACGAACGGATTCCCACACCCCTCAGGTAGAGGCAGTTTTTCCTGTGCATGCAAAAATCCCATCGTTCCCATCATTAAAAAGGAGCATGAAAACACAAGCATAAACCGTTTAGCAATCATGTCTTAAATTTACCCCCGAAAGTTCCTTCAACCAATACAAAGATCTGGCGATCTCGACAATTCACCGTCCCAAAGTCTTGATTCAAGCACAAAGCGTACGTATTTTTATTCTTATGAATAAAAAGCGTAAAAACCCGCTCCTCAGCTCAGGTCTTCTTTTGCTTGCTTCTATCGTACTTATTCTTTTAAGCGTGTATTTCTTAAAGCCACAGTTTCAAAAAGATAAAGAAAAACAAGACAGCAGCACTTTACTCTGGAAAGACGCCAAACGTGATCAAATCACTGAACTTTTTATTTCTACGATTGACCAAAGCTTTAACCTCAAAAGAAAAGAAGATTCTAAATCATGGACTCTTGAAACAAACGGAAAAACATTCGATGCCGACACAATCAGTGTCGACTCTCTTATCTCAAGTCTTTTAAGCACTAAAAAAGAAGACTCCGTTCAAATTGATTCTACAAGATCAGGACTTCAAGCACCTGTTGTACGCCTCAAAATAACTTACAAAGATGAAAAGAATCAAAAAGCTGAGAGTGAAATTCTTATTGGTGAAGACAGCCCTGTTGATTACCAAAGCTATGCTCAATGGGCCAAGGATAATACTACATTCATGGTTTCCAAAACCTTAAAGTCAGTAAGCAATAAAAAAGCCGCTGAATTCCGAAATAAAAAAGTACTCGATTTCAAACTCGCCGATCTTAAATCGATTCAAATCAAAGGCAAAAAAAACTTTTCCCTTGAACTTGGTGAAGGAGGAAAGTGGTTCATCAACACAGGCAAACGCAAACTTCAAGCAGATACCGGATCCAGTTCCGATTGGATTAACAGCCTAAACAATATCAAAGCCCTCTCTTTTCCAGCGGAATCAAAAGAAAAGAAAAACCTCGATAAATTTGGGCTTTCAAAAGCGGAAAAGAAACTCACTCTTGTCACTTTAAAAGATGAAAAGATTGAATGGACTCTCTCCACAGTTAAAAACGCTAAAGAAAGCAAAACTTACGCAATCAACTCAAAAAGCGACACCATTTACGAAATGCCTGCCTCACTCATAAGTCAGGTCGACAAAGACTACTCAGACCTTCGCAATAAGCGACTTCTCACTCTTGATAAGGATAAAATTGAAAAAATTAGCTACGATTCAAAAGACCTGAAGATCTCTCTCCAAAAAGACGGTAGCACTTGGAAAGGAACTCATACTTTTCAAAATAAAAAAGCAGAGGGAAGCTTTAAGACCGATGCCGTTCAAAAAATACTCAATGCTTTAAGCCTTGTACGCGCTCAAAAGTTTGAAGAAAGAAGCCCTCGAGATCCAAGCCTTGGAATTGGAAAAGCTAAGATTGAGATTACTGAAGGCACAAGCAAACCCATTATTCTCGAAATAGGGAACAAGACTCCCAGCAAAGACTTTCCTGTTTGGATGACTCAATTTGAAGATCCAGCTCTCACCATCACCGCTTTTGATGATATCTTTCCCTCGGATGTAGAAAAAATGATCGAGAAAAAAGAGCTTGATAAAAGCCCCCCTGCCGGAGCATCATCCCAGCAAGGTCAAAAAAAACTTATGAAACTTGAAAAATCAGTGAACTCCGTATCTGAACTCAAAAAACTCCCTGCTCCGATCGTTGAAAAAGGCGCTCAATACACAATTGTCTTTAATTTCAAAAATGGTCGCAAATTAAAAGGCGAATTTAATTCAGACAAAGCTCCTTACACTGTCAGTAACTTCATTCACCTTGCTCGCAATCACTTTTACGATGGAACTGTTTTCCACAGAGTTATTCGCGATTTCGTTCTTCAAGGTGGAGACCCCACTGGCTCTGGCCGCGGTGGACCTGGCTGGATGTTTAACAACGAAGACAATGATTTAAAACACCTAAGAGGCTCACTCAGTATGGCTCACGCGGGTCGTGATACAAATGGTTCTCAATTTTTTATCGTTCTTCAACCTCAGCCCCACCTTGATGGCGTTCATACTGTCTTTGGAAGAATCACAGAAGGCCTCGATGAGCTAGATCTCGTCAAACAAGGCGATCAACTTGCGACCGTTGAAGTGTTTCAAGCTCAGTAAGTAGAAGTTTTTAAAAAATGTTAATTGAAAATGGTGTGAAATTTTTTTGGGCACTCTCGACTCTTCTTTTGAGTCTTACCTACGCAGCTGTTTGGTTTCGTTTTTCACTTGTTCAAACTTTCCCTTCGCTCAATGCCATGCAAATTCATTACATGACAGCGATCCCCTGCACTTTGTTGCAATTTTTCACAGCCCTTGGAGTTTTGTTCTATTTTATTGGAACAGGTGTCTGGATCAAAGATCAGGCTATGGGCCTTGCGAAAAAAGACAGAAAAAAAGCTGAAGCTGTTTACGAAATCTACAAAAAAGCGAACAAACTGAAAGGCCAAGCCTTTCCTTTTGTGACTTTTGCTATCTTTTTTGGAATCATGACATTCGTTCTGGGTGGAGCCCGACAAGTTGAAGCTATTCCCAACTGGATTCACCCTACCATTGCAAGCCTCTTTGTCCTGATTTCTGTTGTGAGTATGCCTTTTATCTTTCCTGCAATAAAAAGAAATATTGCTTACCTTGATGAAGCTTCCAAACTTCTTGAGAGCCCCTAAAGCTTTACTTTCCAAGCAGAGAGATCTACATCTATAATAAGAATATGGCAGATAAATCAGAAAAACAGTCCGAAAACATTGTGGGTGCTTGGTTTGTCGATTCAAACTGCATTGATTGTGATGTCTGCCGAGAAACAGCTCCCAATAACTTTACCCAGCAAAAAGAAAAAGGCTATAGCTATGTCTACAAACAGCCTGTCAATGACGACGAACTCGCTCAATGCCGTGAAGCTATGGAATCTTGCCCTGTAGAAGCAATTGGCAACGACGGCTAACAATGACTGAGGCTTCTCACTCAACTCCTTTTATCGTCGTTACAGATTTTGATGGAACCCTCACCGAAAGAGATATCGGCAACGAATTGTCGATGATTTATCGTCCGCAACTTTTTAAAGACCTTCATGCTTCCTACAGCGCGGGAAATTTACGTCTGAGAGAATTTCAGCAACAACTTTGGACCGGCTTTCCGTGTTCAAAAGAAGAATTTGTTCATGCATCGCTCAAAGCTGCTTCACTTCGACCGGGAGTGAATGAGTTTCTTGAACTCTGCGCACACAAAAGCATTCCCGTTTATGTCGCAAGCTGCGGAATAGACCTCTACATCACAAGCGTGATCGATCGTTTTATGTCTAAGTTTGCTCAAGCAGCTATTAAGGGCCTGAAATCAAATACAGCTGAATTTAACGAAAAATCCATATCGAGCCTCATCCCACCGGACCAAGACAACTCCCAAGCTGAGCCCCTCCACAAAGGTCGATGGGCTCAAGAACTTGCACAAAAGCACAATGGAGCAAAAATTATTGCTATCGGAAACGGAGGGAGTGACAAAACCTTCCTTCATCACGTGGATATGATTTATGCGACCGAAAAACTCATTAAAACTTGTGAAAATGCTCAAGTAGAGTTCAAGCCATTTCACAATTTTTTCGATATCCTCAAAACATGGCCCCTCACGTAAAACGCTTAAGCCTTTGTTTTATTTTCAGTGTACTCACAATAAAAGGAGCTCTCTCCGGGGAAGCAAAAAAGACTTACGAAGAATTACCTGATCAATACAAAAAAGCCTTCAAAATAAATGCTTATCAAAAGAATCCCCAATCATTTGAAGTTTTTCTAGAAACCCTCAACGGATATTCCGTTTACAAAGAAACTCTCGAAATCAAAGCCGAGTATTTTCGTCTCGAACTTAAAGAAGCAACCCCTGCACTTAAAAGCCTTGATCCGCTTTCCCAAAAAATAAAAGAATTTTACAAAGATCAAAACACTTTTCTTTTTGAGCTAAAAAATAAAAAAGAAAACTTACTCAAAGAGTTCAGCATAAAACTTCAGGCTTGCTCCAAAGAAAACTGCCTTCTTCCTGTTTCCTTTACAATTCCCATATTAAATTCACCCAAAGAAGCCCCCCTTCCCTCTTCCACATTGAAT
>JBAXJW010000025.1:0-11498 GCA_037137635.1 bacterium
GCATCATGAATACGCGTCCACACCTCAAGATCTTCAATCAATTTTTTCTCAGCTTCGATATCCCATAGCTGTCCAGCAATCATCCCAGACCCGCCAGCAGCGCGAGCAAGCTCACGAATCAAAAGAGTTTTTGTAGAATCAGAAGATTGTGATCCCGCGAGAACCTCAAAAGCTCCTGTTAGAAGTGAGTCTCCCGCTAAAATCGCAAACGCATCATTAAATTTCTTATGAAGCGTGAGTCTCCCGCGACGATAGTCATCGTTATCCATAGCCGGAAGATCATCGTGAACAAGAGAATAAACATGAATCATTTCGATCGCTAAAGAAGGATCTAAAATTAAATTTTCAAAAACCTGTTCTTCTTCTTTTGAGAGTTTCTTTTTAAGAGAAGAAAGCGCAGACCAATAAAGCAAAGCGGGCCGTGCCCCTTTACCCCCTTGCATCACATACAAGGAAGCTTCTAACAATTCTTGAGTCCATGAAAGTTTTCCAGGATTTATCCACTTTTGCTTAGCCTCAGCCAATAAAGACTGAGCCTTTTGGAGTAGATCTTTCACACGAAAAACATAGCAGTTGAGCTACGTAAAAGACAACGAAATATCCTGTGAGTTGTTTATTTGTTTTCGAAGTTTTTCTCTATGAGAAGACCATCTTTTTCAATGACTTCTTTAACCTTGAGCTCTGCTTCTTGAATTCTTTTTTGACAAGTTCTCACAAGCTCTACTCCCTCACCAAAAAGTTTTAACGCTTCATCGAGAGGTAGCTCAGGACTTTCTAATTTCTTAGAGAGCTCTTCAAGTTTTTTTAAATCCGTTTCAAGCACAATAAAAAATCTAGCAAGTTTTTACATTCTTGGCGACCAAGCGGGTTGCTTACAATCTCCAAGACTTTTAGGTGTCAGAGCTCGGCTGATGCGTCCGCTATGAAGAGCCATCACGTAAAGTTGATAAGTACCACTCTCATTGCTTGAAAATACAATGTGCCTGCCATCGGGACTAAACATTGGATTCTCAGTTGAATGAGCTCCATCCGTTAAGCGAACTAAATTCGATCCTGAAGCATCAATCATAAAGACATTGAAATTATTTTTTAAATTTTCTTGGCCCGAAAAAACAATCTTGTCTCCCTTAGGCGACCATCTTGGTGAGCTATTATAAACTCCCGCAAAAGTTAACTGCTTCGGGTTGCTTCCGTTAAAAGATGAAACATATACATGCGGTCTTCCCGATTTAGAACTCGAATAAGCCAAACGTTGACCATCCGGCGACCAAGCTGGCTCCACACTAAAAAACAAAGTATTCGTAATCGCAACTCGAGTTTTTGCATCTAGATCGAGCATAAAAATCTCGGGCTGCCCATTATTGGAATAGGTATAAGCAATTTGATTTTTGAAAGGATGAAAGACGGCTCCCGAATTGACTCCCTTAGCAGCCGTAATCAAATCCCTTTGATTCGTTTCAACATTATAAGAATAAAGATTGGGGTTATTAAATCCACCTTTCACAGCTGGCTTATAAGAAGTAAACACAATTCGCTTTCCGTCTGGTGCCCAAGAGGGAGAAAGAGCAAAGTTTCCATCACGAGTGATTTGACGAACTTTTTCACCATCAAAATCCATGATGAAAATTTCTTTTTTCTTTCCTCCGCAACTCATGAGCAATCGAGTGCGGAAGATTCCCTCTTCGCCCGTGAAGCTTTTCATCAATTCATTTCCTGCAAAGTTTGCTAATTCACGAGCCGCTTCATCAGTACGGCCTTTAAAAGGATATTTTTTTCCTGAAATCACGGTTCCTTTATTCACATCGTAAAGATAAACTTCTGCTTCCACACTTCCCTGACGAATCTCAATAGAGCTTTTGATCAACAAGCCTAAACCCAAAGCACGATAAGAGTTCCAAGAAAAAGATCCCGCCTGGAAAGAACCTGAAGAGGGAGGCATTTTTGAAGCCTCTGTTACATTAAATAAATCCGTATAATTCATATCGGACAAAAGTGTTTCATAAAAAACAGCTGCGAGTGATCCACTTCCGACTGTCCGCTCGATTCCTAAATTCACTTTTTTAAAACTTGGTTGACCAATTGGAATATAAATTCGAGGCGCTGAGGTTTCAGGTTCTTCTTGAGCCTGAAGATTTAAAATAAAATTAAAAAACAAAAGCCCACAAACAAACTGAAAACTTCTTTTTAATCTGGAAATCCACATACAACACCCTCCTGCAAAATAATTCTCTTTAAATTTTCGGGCGGAGCCGGAAACGGGTCCGCAGCTTCAATCGCATCCATAGCACTTGTATCAAAGTCAGGTCTTCCACTGGATTTTATAATTTTCTTTGAAAGAACACGTCCAGCAGGCGAAATTTTAACAGCTATTTGCGCTTTATAACCTTGTCCCATAGCTGAAGGAGGAGATGTCCAAAACTTTAAGACATGTGCTTTAACACTCGCCTTAAACTCATCTTCTTCACCTGCTACATCACCCTGTACAGAGCCGCCCTTTGAAAGAATATTCCCTCCCAAGAGTGGTCTCTTATCTCCCGAAGTAGCTGAAACTTGTTTTTTGTACTTTGCTAAAAGTTCTTGTCTTTTAGCCTCAGCTCTAAATGTTTTTTGAAGCTCTTTAAGTCGTGTTTTTTTTGAGGACTTCCCTTCCTCTGGGAGCTTCATAGCTTTTGGTGATGAAGGAGGAGCAATCGCTTCTACTTCTTTTTCTTTTTTAGAAACTTTCGAAGGAGCTTCTGTCGCTGCCTCTTTTGTAAGATCTACCTTATAAAGATCCTGCATCTTTAGAGAGGGAAGATCTACAACATCCACTCGAATAGATTGCTTATTGAGTAATAATCTTTTTTCGGCATCTGTGGGACCCATAACTGCGCTGACCACCCAATGAGCCACTAACCAAAGAAAAAAAGTAGAATGTAATAAAAGAGAAAAACGTAACCCATTCTTAAAATAGGAATTCGTTTTTTTTGACTCAATCATTCTGTGTGACAAGTCCTACACGTTCAATTCCTGCCCCTTGAACGATCGCCATAACTTGAGCAACTGCTCCGTAGGGAACGTCTTTATCCGCGCGCACAAAAACTTCTTTACTTCGTCGACCTTTCACCGCGGCCATTAACTTTCGTCCAAGATCATCTTTTAAAACGGGAAGCTTGCCTAAACGAACCCCTCCACCTTTTGTGACATAAATCACGACAGGCTCTTCTTCAGCAACATCCTTTTTTAAAGTTTGAGCATTAGCTCGAGGCAAATCAACGTTCACTCCTTGTTCCAAAAAAGGTGCCGTAATCATTGTGATGATGAGCAACACAAGCATCACATCCACAAGAGGAACAATATTAATCTCTGAAAGTGGACTTTCTCCCACTCCACCACTTCCTATTTCAAAAGCCATATGAACTCCTTTAGGTTTTACCCGCAATTTTCTTCAATGATTTTCATCAAATCAATCAAGCGTTGAACGTTTCAAAATATTTAGAAAATCTATACAAAAGCCTTCCATCTCCACTCGAATTTGTTTAGAGCGAGAAAGAAAGGAATTGTAAAAAAGAGAGGCTGGGATTGCAGCTGCCAATCCAATCGCTGTGGCAATCAAAGCTTCTGAAATTCCAGGACCTACCTTTTCAAGAGTCGAAGCTCCACCCTGACCAAGCTTCATAAAAGAATCCATGATTCCCCAAACAGTTCCAAAGAGTCCGATGAAAGGAGCTGCGTTGGCAATCATCGCGAGATAAATCAAAAACTTTTCTACACGAAGAGCTTCCGTAATGGCTGTTTTTTTCAAAACTCGCTCAACGTTATCCATTCCAATCTGCAAAAGGTTTTCAGCGCTCTTGCTATCTTTTGCTTCGGCTTTTGACGAAACTTTTGCAAATTCTCTATAAGCAGCATGAAAGATATTTGAAAGAGGACTTTGCTCAATGCTTGATGTTTCTTTGTAAATAGAATCAAGACTCTTATGATTCCAAAAAGACTCTAAAAACTTTTCATTCTCCTTCATGGCCAAACGAAAAGCTGAAAGCTTCGAAAAGATAATGGTCCACGATAAGATCGAAGCCAAAAGAAGCAAAATGAGCACAAGCTTAACAACAATTCCCGTTCCTGAAATAATATCGATGATAGACATGAGACCATCATAGCAGTGGCTCGCAATTTCTATCTGCTTTTGGGAGCGAAAAGGTGCTTGAGGATACTGATGCGTCGCGATAGCCTTATCCCCTGCTTTTAAAGCTCATCCATGGAAAACATATCGCAAAACACACCTCAAAATCTTCAAGCTCTCAAAAACACAAAAGCCCAAGTCATTATCGTGGGTGCAGGATTAGCGGGCTCCGAGTGCGCATGGCAACTTGTACAACGAGGCATATCGGTTGCCCTCATTGAACAGCGCCCTCAAAAAAAATCAGAAGCTCACAAAACTGGGAATTTCGCTGAGCTTGTTTGCAGCAATAGCTTCAAAAGCACAGATAGTGAGAGCGCCCCTCAACTTCTTAAAAGCGAATTACATTCTTTAAACTCTCTTGTTTTAGAGTCAGCTCAAGCAGCCTCACTTCCTGCCGGCCAATCGATGGCCGTGGATCGCGAAAAATTTAGCGCAAGCATTACCTCAAAACTTAAAAACCACCCTCTTGTTGAATGTTATGAGGGCGAAGTGACGCACTTTGAAGAACTCAGCATTCCCTCTGATCAAGGGCTCAGGCCCGTTGTCATTGCCACAGGCCCGCTTACAAGCCAAGCACTTGCTCAAAGTCTAATGCCTCATGTGGGAGAGAAGCTATATTTCTACGATGCTATTGCTCCGATTGTGTCGGGAGAAAGCGTAAATCGTGAAATTGCTTTTCTTCAAAACCGAAGAGATAAGGGAACGACTGAAGCGAATCCCGATGGAGACTACCTTAACTGCCCCATGAGCAAGGAAGAATACGATCGCTTTATTGAAGCACTCGGTGCTGCAGAAAAAGTCCCCGCTCATGACTTTGAAAAAGCAATTTACTTTCAAGGCTGCCAACCGATTGAAGCACTTTTAGAGCGTGGACCCAAAACACTTGCTTTTGGTCCGATGAAACCTGTGGGCATCACAGATCCTCGCACAGGAAAAATGCCCTACGCTGTTGTTCAGCTGAGAATGGAAGATACAGAAGGCCGCGCATGGAATCTTGTGGGTTTTCAAACAAAATTAAAATATCCAGAACAAGAAAAGGTTTTTCGACTTATTCCAGGACTTGAGAAAGCTCAATTTTACAGAATGGGAAGCTTGCATCGAAACACCTTTATCAATTCACCCGCACTCTTAGGGTCGAATCTACAGCTCAAAAAACTTCCGCATCTTTACTTTGCTGGTCAAATCACCGGAGTAGAAGGCTACATCGAGAGTACTGCCGTCGGAGCTTTTGTAGGAACGGCAATCGCTTTTCGCTTAAAGAGAGGCAGCGAACTACTGCCTCCCCCTGCAACAACTGCCATTGGATCTTTGCTCAACCACGTTCTGAATGGGAAAATTAAAAACTTCCAACCCATGAATATCAATTGGGGCTTAGTTCCTCTCAATGAAATCAATGAACGAGATAAAGAGAAAAAACCAAAACTCGTTGAGAGAGGAAAAAGAAACTTCTCTCACTGGAAAGCTCTTTTAGAAACTTTAAATTAAAAATGGGGAGTGTAAATTTGCCGGCCCCGAACGAACGTTCCACAATTGGGGCAAGCAGGCTGAATTATACATGAATTAGCTCTTCGCGTCAATAGTTAATTAGCGCTACACCGACCTTAAGTGATTGTTTTTAAAAGAGTAATTTGTAGCAGCCCTGAAGGGGAGTCTCAAAGGTGAAGTTACTCAAAAAGGACTTCAGTCCCTTCATCTTAGTAGAATCAGCTAGATCTCCCTCATTTACACCTAATTCGTGTAAAACACCGTCGATATTTTTTCTCGCAACTTTTGGACGAGCAACGTCTGGATCACGAGTCATCCGTAAAGCCTCAACCATCTTCCAAAGATCCCAATCTTTTTGTTTTGCAAACATCATGGCCGCAGCTAATTTTCCTCGCTCACTTGTTTTGACTTCACTTAACAAGATATTAAACAAATCCCAATTTGCAGGCTCTTTGCTTGTGTATCTTGCTTCTACAAAAGATCTCAACACTTGAAACTGATCAAAAGTTTTTACATCGTGAATAATCGCAAGAGGAATTTCATGATTACTCAAAACTTTACGTCTTTCATCTTTGCCCCCTGTTGGACTTTGAATCACGTAATCCTTCATAACATTTAAATTTTTATCATCTACCCACGCATAGAGAAGTTTTTTTACATCTTTTGTTTCTCTTAAACGTCTATCGAATTTTTTTTCGAGGGGATAATCTTGCAACAAAAGAATATCCGCCGTTCGTGCAGCATCTCCTTTTGCTCCAAAGATTGGTTCTAAAGGATATTCTGGCTGACTC
This sequence comes from bacterium, assembly GCA_037137635.1. Classification (GTDB taxonomy): domain Bacteria; phylum Bdellovibrionota; class UBA2428; order UBA2428; family UBA2428; genus CANIGN01. The sequence goes on from JBAXJW010000025.1 coordinate 6,439, forward strand.
AGCACCGCATTAGGAGGTCTTGCCGTCGAAAGCGTTTCAGAGATCATATTCAAAAGTACTTTGGAATTAAATAAAGCTACATGATCTAGTTGTCTTGTTGCTTCATGGCCATACTCATAAATAAGATATGAAGATTGCGAAAGTTTCTGACGAATCTCCGAGCGCAAAGCGTTTCTCTCTTCAACATTTCCAGGAACTTTCTCTGCAGCTTCAATACTTTTTTGACAAGTTCTTAACTCATTTTCAAGATCTTTTATCTTTTCGCGAAGCGGACGATTGGACTGAGCAAAAGCAAACTGAATAAAAACAAAACTTAAGATTCCAAAAATGACTGATTTCATAGGGAATTAACCTCGTATCACAAAATACCTCGGGTATCGCGAGAAATAGCGATATCCCAAGTAGAGCGTAGGTTCTTGAGAGCTTCCTCGTTTCGAGGATCAAGTTTTAAGACCTGCTGCCAGCTATTTTGAGCAGATGTGATCTGACCTAACTCAAAATAAATTTGGGCTGATAAAGAATGACCTTCAACCCAACGAGGATTGGCATTCAACGTTTCACGAAGCAGCTTCATAGCTTCAAAACTTTTTTGCGAGCGATGATACATTTCTGCAGCTTTAAAAGCGGCTTGAGGGTGAGCAAACCAATGAAAGGACTTCTTAAAATGCTCCGCCGCCTCAGCAAATAACTTTACTGATTCGTAGGCTGTTGCCACTTCAAACTCAGCACGAGCTAAGTGATTTTTTTGATCAGGACTTAAAATATGGAAAGAATCTTCTTTGAAAGAACCTTGAGTTTCTTGAGCTAAAGTTGGCAAATCATTGCGAGAGTGCTCAGCAAAATATTTTTTTGCTTCTTCACAGTCAGGCTCATGATCGAGAACACGATTATACGCATAAGCCGCACGATCCAATTTTCCAAGAGCCATAGAAGATCGCGCCAACCATTTAAAGCCGATGCTTTTTTGAGGAGCATATTTGAGCAATTCCTTTGCCCAATGTTCAACGCTTGGCCAGTTTTTTTCTTCAACAGCCTCGTGAATTCGTATGCCTATATGTTTTATAAGGTCACTCATTTCATCGATTCCCTATAGATAATTCTACCCACTTTCATCACCCTTTGGGTTTAACAATAGCAGTAGAAAAAACAAGAATTCTGACGCTTAAGACAAAACTATTCGCTTTTTTGATCTTTTAATGCGACTTCAAGCTCTTTCCAAAGGGCTTGAGCAGGCTCGTAATTTTTAAGATCTTTGTATTCAGCAGGGATTTTTTTCCATCGATTAAGACTCGCTTCTTTCTGATTTTTCTTCGCGTAGAAACGAGCTATATAGGCTTCTTTTTTTGCGAGTTGTAATCGAGCTCTATTTACAATTTCCTGTGCTTCTTTTGTATATTCACAATGAGGATAACGAGCCAACAACTGTGAAGCAGCCTTTGCCGCAGAACTTGCTGCACTTTGATCACGAGCTTCATTGAGAGGAGCGTCTAGCATTAAAGATTTAGCTTTTTGAAACTGAGCGTAGGCTGCTTTTTTATGGTTGGGATAAAGCTCTACAAAATTTCCATAGAGTGCGGCCGCCTCAGCAAAGCTGTCTTGAGAGAATTCATTATCCGCAGAACCAAGTTCGGCTAAAGCAAAATACTGACTTTGAGAAAAGCGTTTTCGAATTTCGCTAAAGGCATCATTGGCTTCAAGATAATCGCCTTCCTTCAGAGCCTTTTCTCCATGCTCATATAATTTTTGAGGATTTTTTTCGTTGGCAATATCAACACGATCACTTGCACAAGAAGCCAAGAATAAGAGTGCGAAATTATAAAAAAAGTTTGTTTTTATTTTGCAAGACCAACCCATGTTTTAATCTTTTTTACTTCGTCTGGCTTCAAATAGCGATACTGTCCACGGGTCATCTGACGAATATCTATGCCGCCAAAGCTTAATCGCTGCGCTTTGTCGATTGGGTGACCAAGCTTTTCAAGCGCTTTTCTCAATAACCGGTTTTGAACTTCAGAGGTTTCAATCTGAACCCACATTTTTCCATCAAGAAACTTTTCAACAGAAAGGCCATTGACCTTTACTCTTTTTCCTTCAACCTTCATCCCGGTAGAAAGATAATTAAGTTTTTTATCTTCTACATGACCGTCTACTTTAAAGCGCCATGTCTTAGGAACTTCATACTTTGTATCCAACAAACGTCGAGAAAGCTCTCCGTCATTTGTTAACAAAACAATTCCTTCAGAATCAGCATCAAGCTTTCCTACTGGAAGAACTCTTTCTTTAATTCGAGGAATCAAATCGAAAACAGTCGTTTTAATTTTTTCATCTTCACTCGTTAAAGGACGAGTTGTACACCAAACATCACGTGGTTTAAAAAGCGCCACGACAACTTTGTTTTCTTGGTTTTTGATCAATTTTCCACAAACTTTAATGTGATCTTTTTCAGCATCGGCTTTATCCCCTAAACGGGCAACTTTTCCATTAACCGTTACTTCACCTGCGCTAATAAGCGACTCAGCCTCACGCCTAGAAGCTAAACCAGCAGCAGCAAGAATTTTTTGAAGTCGATTTTCGGCCATTTGACTATTTTAGAAGGCCTTAATGACTCAGTCCACGTTAAAAATGAACTAGGCTTCCTGGGAAAGCTCTTCTTTGGCTCTTTCAGCCTCACCGAAGTCAGCTTTTTCACTTTCTTCGACAGGAAGGCTATCAAAAGTGCCTCGATCTGCTTCAGCATCTAAAGCGCTCGGTCGATCATAAAAACCTGGATCTGCATCCAAAACTGCCACATCGCTTTCTTGTAATTCACGTTCGAATTCCTCAATTGCGGGCAAGTCATCCAAAGAACCAAGAGAGAAGACTTCCAAGAAATAAGGAGTTGTTCCGTAAAGAAGAGGGCGACCCGCACTCTCTTTATGTCCCTCTGTTCGAACAAGATTTTTCTCAAGCAAGCTTTTTACGATATGTCCTGAGTCCGTTCCACGAACGTGATCAACATCCGCACGAGTGAGAGGCTGCTTGTAAGCAACGATTGAAAGAACTTCGAGAGCAGAACGTGATAGTCTTTGTGGTTTTTCTTCCACCAACTTCTGAACAAGCTCTGCATGTTTGGGATGAGTTCTCATTTGGTATCCGCCAGAAACTTTTACCAATTGAATTCCACGAGCTTCAAAGTTTTGAGTTAATGATTCAATCACTAAATCAAGTTGAGAGACATCGTAGCCACCCAAAGTAAGGAGATTTTTTAATTTTTTTGGAGTAATAGCTATGGGACTTGCAAACACAAGAGCCAAAACAGCCGATTCAATTTCATTAATATCCGTCACAAGCTGCTGAGTGGATTCAGTTGCAGGAACTTCTTCAGTTGTTTGAATCTCTACTGATTGAACTTCAACCTCAGTAATTCCTGTAACCTCTACACTCATCTCTTCCTGGGTTTGCTCTTCGTTTTTTTTATTTTTTTTCATGATTTTTTCCACTTTTAATTCCAGCTTAAAGTGAGTTTTTCATAATTCGAAAGCTCATTTAAATCTTGTTTTCGATAAATCGTGATAGGTCCAAAAGTTTCACTTTGTCTAAATCCGCTAATCTGCATTTTTGCGAGCTCAAGAGTTGCCAAGAAATTTGAAATCACATGACCCGGCTTTGAAGGATTAGGCAGAAGAGTATGGAAAGGCACTTCTTCTTCTGTTCGCAAACGATCCACAATAGATCGCAAGCAATCTTTTACCGGAAGAGCATCTTCAAAAATTTTATGCACAACTCCCGTCCGACGTTTCACAAGATCCTTATAAGCTTGAACCAATTGAAACGGATTAGTAATCGCAACTTCTGGATCAATTCCTTCTTGAATTTCTTCAAGTCCTGTATTTTTGGACAAGAAAACATCTCGTCGCAAACGTGGACGCGAGTCCAAAGCTTGAGCGAGTTCTTTGTAGCACTTTAATTCTAGAAGCTTACGAATAAGTTGAGCACGTGGATCAGGTCCCACTTCACCTTGCTTTAATTCTTGGGGCAAAATGACCTGACTCTTGAGGTAGGTCAGGGTTGCGGCCATCACTAAATATTCGCTGGCCGTATCAAGATTCAAATCACGCATGTAATCCAAATAGAGCAAATACTGTTTTGTAATTTGAGAAATCGAAAGCTTCTTAATATCAAACTCGTGAGTTTTGATAAGATGCAGGAGTAGATCAAGAGGCCCTTCGAATTGAGAAATCTGGACACGGCAATCGAGTGTTGTTTCTAATGCACCCATAAACTCAACCTTGTTGCTCCATATAATAAAATCTAGAGCCCAATATGGAATTACACAAGCTTTGAGCGTTGAATTGATATTAAGAGAGGCCTTTATGGATTCAAAACAACGAATTCGCCACTTACAAGAAAGTCTATTAGCCCAGTACTCTAAAAAATTCCCGAAATTACCCTTGTCAGATGAGACAAAAGCCGCTTTTTTCGCAAACCCTCGGCATCTTTTTATAAAAAAATATCGCTCCTATCAAAGTAAAGAATGGATCACGATCACGCCCGAAAACCTCTCTATGCACCTTGATGAATTGTATGAGGATCACCCCCTTGTTTTATCGGGTGAACATTCCGAAGCTGCTCGCTCAAGCATTTCTCAACCCACTCTCGTCCTCTACATGATGGAGTTGCTCCAAATTAAAAAAGGACAAAGCATTTTAGAAATTGGAAGCGGAAGTGGCTGGTCAAGCTCCCTTATGGGATCACTTGTGGGTAAGACAGGGAAAGCCTTAAGTTTTGAAATCATCCAAGGTGATGGAAGTCGTGGAAGCTCAGAAAACATTCTTTTTGATGCAATAGTTTTCACGGCAGCAGCAGAAGACATCTCGAAAAACATTTATCACCAATTGAAAAATGGTGGACACTTCCTATGTGTTCTCAAAATCACAGGAACAAACGATCAACTCGTTTTATTCAAAAAAGAAGAAGAACATTTTGAAGCTTTATTTTTTACTCCCTGTTCTTTTGTTCCCATGACGGGATTCATGGAAATTCAAAAGCTAGAAGAACTCAAAGATAAAGAACTCGAACTCAAA
>JBAXJW010000026.1:0-11432 GCA_037137635.1 bacterium
ATCTTCACTTAAGGGGAATTTCTGCAAAAACTGTTGAAGTGAGTTACGCGGCTTCAACGCTTGAATTTGATGTGGAAGGAATCATGGAAGAAATGCCTGCAACACTTGAAATTGCGGGACTTTTTGGTGTTCCGAATTTGCGTCAGGTTCAAACAAAGTCAAAAGCGAAACAAGTGAAATTCACAACTCGTTGGTATTTGAAAAAGAGTTTCAAAGACGTAAATTTCAAACCTCAAGTTCCGACTGATGGAGTTGGATACTTTTTAACAGAGCGTTTTGAAACTCCTCATGTCATCAAACATCCCTATCTTGCTAAAAATGGAAAAACGCAAAACGTTCACTATTTTATCAAGAATGTGCCTGAAGAATTCAAGGCAAGTTTCCAACAAGCTTTTGAAGATTGGAATGATCTCTTCCAAGATAAGCTAGGTGTTCGTTTGTTAACCTATGAATTTGTGAACGCAAGCGATCCTCTTGCAGAAACACTCACTCCTGGAGACGTGCGTGTCCATGTTCTTGAGTGGGATTTGTTAAATAGAGCTCCTTATGGAGGTCTTGGGCCTTCGATTGCGGATCAAGAAACAGGATCGATCCTTTCTTCAAACGTTTTGATACAAGGTCCAGCAGTTGTTGAAATCTACAGCAAATGGTTCCAGGTGAATCGTGAAGCTCAAGCGTTAGAAGCTTCTGGTTTGTTTGATCGTGCTGCAGAAGTTCTTCGTGAGGGAAGAAATGAAGCTTTCGAGGAGTTAACTTCAATCCAAAAGGGCCCGCGTTTTCAGTTGGCTCTCAACGGAAAGCTTCTTTTCAGAGTGAACGCTCAGGATCCTCGTTTGCAAGATAACGTTGCAACGAAACTTGATTTTGAAACAGTTCCTGAAGGTGTGTCTTACGAAGAGTACATGTTTGGATACTTCCGAGAAATGGTCGCTCATGAATTAGGTCACAACATGGGACTTCGCCACAACTTTAGAGGAAATCTCTTTGCCTCTAGTGGCTTAGAAGTAGGGCGTCAGTCTGCTTCTATCATGGAGTACCTTGGTCGAACTTACAGGCACAAAGATCGCATCTCTGAGTATGATCACATGGCGATCAATTACGGATACAAATTTGTAGAGCCTGCACGTCGCGATATGTTTTGCACAGACGAAAACGTTGGAGATATTGCAAGGCATAGAGGTTCAGCAGAGTGTTCGCGTGATGACGCTGAAAATGATCCTTACACTTACTTCGTAAGACGTTTCGCTAGAGTTCGTGATCTCTACATCGGCGCTGGAACAACTGAAGCACCTTTGTGGACAAAAGATGATATCAAGCCTCACTTTGCGAAGTATTCTGATGGCATCCTTGCTTACGGTGAGTCGGCTCAGCGAAGTATGGATACGTGGATCAGATTCTTCACTCTTCCTGGCAGACCACAAAGAGATGTGACGGCTGTGAAGCAATTTGTGACAAGCACCCTTTCAAGCGTGGCGTGTGAAGTGGGAGTTGAAGAAACTTTGAAGCAAACAAAAAGTCCAGAAGCTGCGCAAGTGGCTTTGACAAACTTAAACGATTTCCGAAAACAAGTTCAAGATCGATTGAAGTTGGTGTTAGGTGATAGTTTTTCTTCACAGATCAATTGTGTAAAGAGTGCGGTTCCTGCTCCTTTGCAAGATGATCCGGATGATCCAAACTTCATCGCTCAAGGCCTTTGATCTGAGTTTGTTGAGTTGAAGAAGTTCGATTGCGAGCTGCGAATAAAAAAAGCCTCTGCTCGAAAGAGTGGGGGCTTTTTTATTTTTATAGACTCTTGGGTTTGTGAAAAGGCAACCCTATAATGGTATTTGTTGTGGATTATCGTTTAGTCATTGTCGCCTTTTGTGCCATCTTTTGTTTTATTTTTTCAGCTTCCGAAACGGCTTTAACAACTTTAGGTCGCCTTGCGACAGATCGCTTACTTGCTCAAGATAAACCTTGGAAGCGTTTTTTGAAGATTTGGATTTTTCAACCTGAACGAATTCTCATCATGATTTTGGTGGGAAGTAACGTCGCAAATATTCTCGCCAGTTCGCTCATGACTCTTTGGGCAGAGGATTTTTATTCTGGTTATGTTCCTGTCGTGATCGGAATTTTTACTTTTTTTGTCATCTTTTGTGCAGAAGTTCTGCCTAAGATTTTTGCTCGTCAGTACGCAGAGAAATTGGCTCCTGCAGCTTTCAGCTTTCTTTATTACGCCTCTATCCCCTTGTTTCCTCTAACATGGCTTTTGGAAAGTTCCAGTCGCTTTGTGATTTGGGCTTTAGGTTTTGATCTTTCAAAATCACTCTATCGCTCCTTTAGTGAAGAAGAAGTGACTCAGACTATTGAAATGGCAACCATTCAAGGTGGTATCGACGCAGAAACGGGTGAAGCTCTTTCTGCTTTGATGGAGTTCCCGGATTTAAGAGCTCGAGATGTGATGACTTCTCGTTCAAAGATGAAAGCTTTGCATGTAGGAATGTCTCTCGATGAAGTTTTACGCTTTATTGCTCAAAATGCTTTTTCAAGATACCCCGTTTATCGCGAAAGCTTGGATGATGTGATCGGTATTATTCATGTAAAAGATTTAATGAGTTCCTTGCAGCGTGGTGGAATGGTGGGGAGTTGGACGCGGGCTGTTCGTCGTCCGTACTTTGTTTCAGAACTCGCACTCCTGGGTGAAATTCTGCGCGATATGAAACGTTGGGGCAGTCATATGGCGGTTGTTCGAAACGAAACAGGAGTGGTGACAGGAGTTCTCACACTTGAAGATTTGATCGAAGAAATTGTCGGAGATATTCGAGACGAACATGATGATCCGAGCGAAGCGGGAATGGAAGGTCCCATCGGTGGCCCTAAAGTTATCTTGGGTGACATGACAATTGTTGATTTTAATGAGCGCTTTTCAGGTATGTTGCCCATGAGTCAAAGTTATTCAACTTTGAATGGGTATATTTTGCGAAAATGCGGAGGGTCACTTCCTGTAGTGGGGACTCTTATTTTTGACGAAGATTTCACTTTCAAAATTGTTGAAATTGGCGCCCACGGAATTCCTTCTTTTGAAGTTTTAGATATTCGTTCTCCTGAAGAATCAAATTCTTAAATTTTTTTATTATTCAAAATAAAGGCGAATGAGTTCTGCGAGTCTTTTGGAGGCTCCTTTTTGTTGAAGGAGTTTCAATTGGGTTTTGATAGCGGCTTCTTTTTTTGATTTCCGGAAAGCTTCATCTGTTCTCCATTGTTCAAGAAAAGAGACTAGTTCATCTTCGTTTTGAATGGGGGTGAGGGCCTCACTTGATACAAAATCAGGAGCTTCAGGTTGTTTGCGCAGGTCGCTTCCGCAAAGAGTGGGAATTCCCCATGCAAGAGGTTCTACTATATTATGGAGTCCTGTTCGAAATCCACCACCCACAAAAGCAAGATCAAAATCTTTAAACGACTCGAGCAATATTCCTTCTTTAAGGATTACTTTTTTATGAAAGAATCCGCTGATTGAGAGAATTTCGTTTTGGTCATGGATATCATGAGGGATGATGTAGAGGTCAAAGTCATTGGGGGATGTTGATTTTTCAAGAGCTTTCACCCATACAAAAGCATCTTCTTTCCAAGCCGATGCGATAAGGATTTTTACTTTATTATTTTTTTCTATTTTTTCTTTCAGAGGATGTTCTTTGTTTTGGGATTGTTCAATTCGCTCTAAAATGCGATCGATTCGAGGACTTCCCACAAAAACAGAGGAGGTGTTGGGAAGGGGACTTTTCATGCTTTCTCGGCGAAGGGCAACAGTTTTTACGAGAGGCTCAAGAAGATTCTCTCGGCTCCATTTGGCACTTTCTTCTTTGTGAGGAATCCAAATAGCGCCTTTATCGAGATACTTTTGAGCAAGAGTTAAGAGTACGGGCCATGTGTCAGATTGGCTTAAAATTAAAAGTTCAGGTCGAAGGAGAGAGAAAAACTTTTTTACTTGAGTTCCTGTATCCGGAGGGAGTGGGCCAGCGTATCGAATGGGATAATTATTTTGAATTTTGAGAAGAAAAGCTTCAGCCGAAGGAGAGGCGCTTGTGATGATCAAACGATCAAAAGAGTAATGAGCTAGTTTTAGGAGTTCTTCGTTAAGAAAGAAGCTTGCTAAATCTTCGAGCTCACCAAGACTCGCACCGTGAATCCAAAGTGCAGGTTTTGAAGAAGGGGGTTTTTTTAAGAATTCCTTCCATCTTTTTCGATAATCAAGTCCAAGTGTAATTTTATGAGTCGCAAATATGTTTAAAGAAAAAAATTCAAGAAGCCTGTACAAAAAGCTGAAGGTTTTACGTTTTAGATAAGAGCTCAAGTCAGTATTTCCTTCAAAGACTTAAGTACTTTATCAGGAGTGATTTCTTTCATACAAGCATGAAAACGTGTGCCCACAAGAGAGCAGTTGCCGTCCCCATGTTTGGTGCAGGGTCTACATTTAAGGGGCACGGAAAGTTCTTGAGAGCGTGGATTCCAGGGTGAAAAGCCAAAACCTGGGACGATGGGTCCCGCTAGGCTTACAACGGGACAGTCGGCTGCTTCAGCAATATGTTGCCAAGCCGAATTACTGCAAATGCAGGCTCTGTGTTCAGACGCAATTCGCGAGAGGTCGCTTAGAGGAAGGTTGCCGAGACGGTTTTTGAGGCGTGAGCCTAGTTTTTCACTCAAGTTATCGAGAAGATCTTGAGGGAATACGAAGCGTCCTCCGACAAGGGTAAAATCATCCTCGGGAAACTCAATCGCTGCTTTTAAGATAAAATCTTCCCAGTGTTGGAGTGTCCATTTCTTTTTCCAGTGTTGGCTATCCGGAGCTAGGAGAATCTTTTTTATCTCAGGATTTCTTGCAATCGTTTCAAGCCTTGGTTGAAAGTTTTGAGGAGAAGCTAAAAGTTTTTGATGTTCAAGGTAAATAAAACGAAAAGGAAGTAGATCTTTTCTAAGTTTAACAGACAACCAACGGCGAAGTGTTTTTTTAGGACTTTTTTGTGATAAGTAGTTAATCTTTTTGAAAAGGCAAAAAAAGAAAAGAGCTGTTTTTGTAAAAAAAGATTTTTGAACCCCGTGTAAATCATAAACGATCAGTTCTTGGAATTCGTTTTGTTCGTATTCTAATTTGATTCGTTTCAGAGTTTCGAAAAAAAAAGAAATTGATTTTCCATCAAGTCCCCAGGTTTGTGTAGGTCTTTCTTTAAAAGAATGGACAATATCTTCAAATTTTTTATGAGTAATAAGGATTGCTTTTTCTTGCGGGTAAGAGTGCTTTAACTTTTGAAAAAATGCTGAACATAAAACAATGTCGCCAAGGCTCGAAAAACGCAAAGCTATATGGAGCTTATGTGGTTTTGAGAGATTATTTGTCACAACATTATTCACACTCTCTCGAAAACGGTGTTTAATCAATGTGTGGCAATATGGTTTAAGGATGTAAGCCTCGAGGACTTTACAAAAAGAGCTGAAAAAACAGCTTTTGAGTGGCTGGGGATGAAGTTTGTTGAGATCGGTGATGATTATATCAAGGGTAGCCTTAGCGTTGATCATCGAACTATTCAGCCCATGCATATTTTAAATGGAGGCATCAGTGTGATGCTTGCGGAAAGTCTTTGTAGTGCGGCTGCTAATTTTTGCGTCGATCAAAGTCTTTACGCGGTGTTGGGGTTAGAGATTAATGCCAATCACTTGCGTGTAGCAGCCGAAGGTAAAACAGTCATAGGGACTGCAAGGCCTCTTCACATAGGTCGCTCGACTCAAGTTTGGGAAACACGTTTAGAAGTCGATGGAAAATTAAGTTGTATTTCACGAATGACTCTGGCTGTAGTGAGTTTAAAAAGGGGTGGACATGTCGTTTGAAAATGCAGAAAAAAAAATTGAAATAACCTTCAAGCAAGGCTCGAAATCGTTAAAGATCCTCCCTAAAGCTTTTTGGGATACTCTCGCAGCAAAAGCTAAGGTTCGAATTCTTAGTTCTGTGAACTCACCTCTTTGTGATAGTTATTTGTTGTCTGAGTCTTCACTTTTTGTCTTTCCTCAAAAACTTCTTTTGATCACTTCAGGACAAAGTTCCCTTTTGGCAATGATCGAGCATGTTTTTTCTCATTTTAAGATCGAGGAAGTGGATGCATTTTTTTACGAGGTGAAGGGGGAGTCTTATCAAAATGATTTCATGAAAGAAGCTTTTGCTCTATCTCAGTTGATCCCAGGAACTTTGATGAATCTTGGCGAAAGAGACTCTGATCAGGTTTCTTTGTTTTATATGGACCGACCTTCAGCTCACCTCAAAAATTCTGAAGCAACTTTTGAAATATTAATTCATGACTTAGACCCAATTTTTCAAGAAGTTTTTGCTCTCGATAAAGCCAGTGCTCGTAAGTGGCTTTCAGAGGGCTCGGGTTTTAAAAGTTTTTTTGAATCCTTTGATGTTCAGGATTTTAGCTTTCAACCCTATGGCTATTCTTTGAATGCTATCAAGGGCGACAAGTATTTTACTTTTCACGTTTCTCCTCATGAAAGAGGATCTTTTGCGAGTCTTGAAACAAATTTTGTAGAAATTGGAGCGGAAAAACTTTTAGAAGCTTCTTGTTCTTTGTTTAAGCCTCAAAGTCTACAGCTTGTGTCTTACTCACCACATAAAAATATTGAGTTTTCAGCTCCGCAATCTTTTACTCTCAAAGCTCAAGCAGCAAAGCGTTTGAATAATGGTTTTTTTCTTCAATTCTTTGATTATCGAACGCCTATTGCAGCAGATTTCGTTGAAGAAATTCAAATGTCTAAATCTTTGCTTTCTCATAATCAGAGCGATTTTTTAAAAGGTGATTCTCCTCAAGAGTCAGCACAAGATTCGTCTGCTTCCTCAGTGGAAGATCTTGCTTCATATGGAGAAATGTTTTCTCATGTTCCTCTTTTTGTTCATCCCAATCCTTTTCGAGTGTTGATTTTGGGGGATGCAAGCTTTTCGGTTTCAAGAGAAGTTTTAAAGCATGATTCTGTTCAGGATTGTGTTCTTGTTTGTAAAGATGCTGCGGACTTAGAGGCTTCAAAGGCTCAGTTTTCATGGGCATTAGAGACAAGTAAAGATCCAAGGTTGTCCGTTAAAATTCAAGATCTAATGGATTTTCTCAAAGAGCCTGAACATCAGTTTGATGTCATTTTAGTTGCAGACGCGATGATTTTTTCTCGCGATGGAAATTCTTTAGAAAAAATCAAAGAGCTTCTGGCTCCTGGTGGGATTCTTGTTTGTGAAGCGTCTTCTCCTGTAGCTTTTGCAACTGAACAGCGTTCATTGAAGTCACTTTTGATGTCTCATTTCTCAAAGATCTTTTTTTACAACTATCTCAAATTATCTTCTAAAAACGCTCTTCAAAGCTTTGTCTATGTAAGTGATAATTATCATCCTGTAGAAGAGTTCGATCGAGAGAAGGCGCTCAAATCAAAGATTGACTTTTATTACTACAATAGTGAAATTCACTATGCTTCATTTTTCTTGCCAACGTTTATGCGTAAAAACTTGCTGCAAGCAAAATCCTCTTCTGTTTTAAATCCCACGAATTCTTCAGCGGATATCTCCGTCTAGGACGGGGCTTTCGTTGGAGGCTCGATGGGTCCAGTGCCACCATTCTTTTGCAAGTGATGAAAAGCCATTCTCATTCATGAGATGCTTGAGGTGGCTTCTACGCTGATTAATGGTATTTCCCAGATCTGCAAAGTGAGCGGAGCGTTCAGAAAAAGTGTCGAATGTTGTTCCCATGTCTAAGTAAGTCCATGAGTCAGATGAATCGTCTAAGTATTCGACTTCTAAATCTACAGTACTCCCTCTACTGTGATTGGAGAGGCTTGAGAGATATCCAAGCGCTAGAAGTCTTTCTGTTTTGAGAATTCCTTTTGCAAAAAGTTGAGGGTCTTGAAATGTGTTTTTTTGAAAAGGAGTTAAATCATTAAGAGAAAGTTTTCTTTGATCAGTTTCTTCTGCCCATTGAATCATATCAAGTGTTGCTCGATGGGGTCTCCAGCAATCTCTTAAAACAATTCTATAAGAAGGAGTTTGTTTTTTGAGGATTGAGTTTACTTTTACAATTCCAAGAGCTGCTCCTTCTTTTAAGAAACAAATGTTTTTAGAGTACCCGTCTATTTTTTTCTCAGTGAAGTTTATTTTTGTGGAATAAGCCATCCTGATCTGTAGCGAATCATCTAGTTTTTCAATGTTGATAAGTTCGGAGGGTCCAGCTTGAGTAATGAGTGTTGTCGTAAACAATAAAAGTATAAAAAAATAATAAAAAAAGCTGCAAGAAAATTTTGAGTTCATCACCCAAGCTTTTCTTGCAGCTTTTATGCTTCTTAGAAACTTTAAATCTTCTTAATATCTGTAATTGTCAGGCTTGTAAGGACCTTCAACTTTCATATCTAGATATTCGGCTTGTTCATCAGTCAATTTTGTGAGTTTTGCGCCCAATTTATCGAGGTGAAGTCGAGCCACTTTTTCATCAAGGAATTTTGGAAGCACGTACACTTCGTTTTTGTAGTTCTTTGAATTTTGCCAAAGTTCAATTTGGGCAATGACTTGGTTTGTGAAAGAAGCGCTCATCACAAAGCTTGGGTGTCCGCTTGCACAACCTAAATTTACTAAGCGACCCTCTGCAAGAACAGTGATTGTTTTGCCATCGGGCCAAGTTATTTGATCAACTTGTGGTTTGATGTTTGTTCTTTTGAGTTTTTTATCTTCAAAAAGTGAGAGTACTTGGATTTCGCTATCAAAGTGACCAATGTTACAAACGATCGATTGATTTTTCATTTGGTCCATGTGAGCGCGAGTGATGACGTCTTTGTTTCCTGTGCATGTCACAAAGATATCGCCGTATTTGCAGGCTTCATCCATGGTGACAACTTTGTAACCTTCCATCGCAGCTTGAAGCGCATTGATCGGATCGATTTCAGTCACTTCTACATATGCGCCTAAGCCTTTGGCAGCTTGAACACAGCCTTTACCCACGTCACCATATCCGCAAACAATTACTTTTTTACCAGCAATCATGACGTCCGTTGCACGTTTAACGGCGTCGATAAAACTTTCGCGACAGCCGTAAAGGTTGTCGAATTTACTTTTTGTGCAAGAGTCGTTCACGTTGAAAGCAGGAATTTTAAGCGTTCCTTCTTTCATTCGGCGATAAAGTCTTCGCACGCCCGTTGTGGTTTCTTCTGAAAGTCCACGCACACTTTTGAGCATTTCGGGATATTTGTCATGAATTAGGTTCGTAAGGTCTCCACCGTCATCCAAAATCATATTGAGTTCGCCACCGTCGGGCCATTTGATAGTTTGCTCAATACACCAGTCGTATTCTTCGAGGGTTTCACCTTTCCACGCAAAAACGGGAATGCCTTTTGCGGCAATCGCTGCAGCGGCATGATCTTGAGTAGAGAAAATATTACAGGAGCTCCAACGAACTTCTGCACCTAATTCCACAAGAGTTTCAATCAAGACAGCTGTTTGAATGGTCATGTGCAAACAACCTGCAATACGAGCACCCTTGAGCGGGTTTTTGCCTTTATACTCTTGGCGAAGAGCCATGAGGCCTGGCATCTCAGTCTCTGAAATATGAATTTCTTTACGACCCCATTCGGCCAGGGACATATCTTTTACTTTGAAGTCTTGTTTTTTATTAGGTGAAATTGTTTCAAGCATAGCTCTGATATTAAACTTATTTTGTATTTAGGTCAGTTCAGATTTAATGTTTTTTAAATGAATTTTATGCTTACCAAGCACGCAAATATTGTTTGGGCGAAGGAATTTTGACTCCTAGTTTTTGAGCAGCGAGTTTAGGCCAGTAAGGTTCACGCAAAAACTCACGAGCCAAAAATATAAGGTCTGCTTTTCCTTCTAGAAGGATTTTTTCTGCTTGCTCAGGGTCGCAAATCATCCCAACAGCTCCCGTGGGAAGGGTCGTTTCTCTTCTAATCTTTTCAGAAAAAGGCACCTGGTAATTCGCTTCTACTTTGAGCTGTTGGAGTGGGCTAAGGCCGCCAGAAGAAACGTCTATCAAATCCACACCAATTTCTTTTAACTTTTTACAGAGTTCCAAACTTTGAGAGAGGTCCCATCCGGCTTCAACCCAATCAGTCGCGGATATACGCACGAATAGCGCGCGGTCTTGTGGCCACACGCTTCTCACTTGAGAGCTAATTTCTAATAAAAAACGAATACGATTTTCAAAGCTTCCTCCATACTCGTCTGTGCGTGTGTTGCTAAGAGGAGACAGGAATTCGTGTGCGAGATATCCATGAGCTGCATGAATTTCTAGGACATCAAAATTTGCTTTGAGAGCTCTTTGGGCAGCAGAGACAAAACTTGCTTGAAGTTTTTGAATTTCATCTTTGCTAAGTTCGTGTGGGACAAGGCTTTGATCGTCATAGGCCAGAGGAGAGGGGGCGACAGGTGTCCATCCACCTTTGTTGGGCGGAGTGACTTTTTCTGAATCCCAGGGTCTCCCGGTAGAACCCTTTCGTCCTGCGTGAGCAAGTTGAATTCCTGCAAGAGATCCTTGTTCTTGTATGAAATTCACGATGGGTTTCCAGGCTTCAAGTTGTGTATCGTTCCAGAGGCCTGTGCACCCAGGGCTTATTCTTCCCTCAGGAGTGACGCCTGTTGCTTCTGCAAGTATGAGTCCCGCACCGCCCACTGCACGACTTCCCAGGTGAACAAGGTGCCAGTTGTTGGGGACTCCGTCTGTTGCCGAGTACTGACACATCGGAGAGACAACGATGCGATTTTTAAAAGTTGTTTTTCTTAATGTTAAAGACTCAAAAAGTTTTGCCATTCTTACTGCAGTATTCTTACAACGTTTTATGCGGCAAACTCTCATGTCGTCCAGCAGGAGTGATGAGCACGTAGTTCAATTTTCGTTGCAATTCGCGAACGTTAGCGGCACCTGCGTAAGTTAATCCACTTCTTAATCCACCGACGATGTCGGCGATAATCTTATCTTCATCTTCGCGATAAGGAACGTTGGTTGCAACGCCTTCCGCTGTTTTCCATTCGGTCATTTCACCGATGAAATCTTCTTGAGCTTCACGGCTTGCCATGCCTCGATATTGTTTTACTTTTTTTCCATCAACAACACTTGGAGTACCTGGAGTGGAACTTGTTCCTGCAAGCATTCCACCAATCATCACAAAGTCTGCTCCAAAAGCGAGTGCTTTCACGATGTCGCCCGCAAATCGAATGCCTCCGTCGGCAACAATCGAACGATCTACACGAGCACATTCTTTGATAGAAGTGAGAGTGGGGATTCCAAAGCCGGTTTTAATGCGAGTCGTGCAAACACTTCCGCCACCAATGCCGACCTTAATGAGGTCAGCGCCACAAGATGCAAGATAATCCGCACCTGCATAAGTTGCGACGTTTCCAGCGAGAATGCAGGCATTGTCTTTGAGGA
>JBAXJW010000027.1:0-11277 GCA_037137635.1 bacterium
ATGCTTTCAGCTAGCTAGGAGTTAAAAAACTTTTCCAAGAATGGTTATAATAACTATATGCGGCTTTTTAGAACGTTAAAATATTTTCTCCTCGCAGGAGTCCTGCTCAATACCCTGTCCCTTTATGCACAAGAAAACATGAACGGGAATCTCTACGACGACTACACAGCCTTTGACAGCGACCCTGTGCAACTTGACGAAGAAGTCAGCCGATACTTTGGGCGTTTCTTTGAATCTGATTTTCTTTTAGGTGCGGGATTATTTACAGGCGACCTTGCTAAATCAAATGCTTCCGGATTTGACCTCGGTGTCCGCTTTGTTTTTTATTTTGATAAATTATGGGGAGGCGAATTAGGCGCTGGATATTTCTCTCACAAAAGCTTTTACAACCAAAGCAATACAGGTCTTGCAAAACTCAACATCAACCTTGATACAGTGATGATTCCCATGAGTCTCGGCCTTCGCTATTCTTTTGACCGAGACAATTTGCCTCGTGGAATTTCAATGATGAATCCCTATGTCGCTGTAGCAGGCGAGCTTATGTTTCGCAGTGAAGGCGTAAAATACGACTCAAATACAGATGACCTTAACGATGCAGACCT
This sequence comes from bacterium, assembly GCA_037137635.1. Taxonomy (GTDB): domain Bacteria; phylum Bdellovibrionota; class UBA2428; order UBA2428; family UBA2428; genus CANIGN01. Next base: position 603 of record JBAXJW010000027.1, read on the forward strand.
CAAAGCAAAGTTTGCTCCAGGCGCCGTGGTTAACACAACAGCTTTTGGTGTGAATATTGGGGGAGGCTTTGCCTTTGACGTCTACAAAAGCAAGATTCTTTTGGGAATGGACGTACGCTATCACTTTTTATACTGGCCAGACGCAGAGATTATGGTTGGCAACCTAAGCCGAACAGGTGGATACTTCACTGCTATGGGACAAGTTTGCTATAATTACTAAGAAAATTTAAACCACTAGCTTCAAAAAAACATACAAGAAAACACGTTTAACACTTTTGATCAGCCCCATAACCCCACACCTCAAGTCTGCTTATAACAAAGCAATCTTTCTATCGCGTAGAGTTATGTTGAAAATATTATCTGTAATTACCTAGGAATCTGATCTCTTCTTTTACGATGAAAGCTAATTGCAAAACGATGCGCCTCATCACGAATTTCCGTTACCAAACGTAAGACCTCAAGACTTTTAACTGCTTTTGGAAGCTTTACACCGGGCAAAAAAATACGCTCCTCTGAAATCTCCAATTTTTGGGATTTAAAGCTACGCTCCGTTCGTGCTTTTGCTAGCCCTACAGCTGGAAATTGCACCCCTACTTCTTTCATGGCCAAAAGAACACTCTCGAGTTGTGCTTTTCCCCCATCTACAATCAGCAAATCAGGACGAGGGCTATCAGGCTTACCGTAACGCCTCCGAACAACTTCCCTTAAGCTTCCAAAATCATCCTGCCCCTCAATGCCTTTGATTATGTAATTTCGATACTCAGAACTTTGTTTTTTTCCACCTTCAAAAACAACCACGGCTGCAACGTTTTCACTTCCTTGAAAATTAGAAATATCCAAACATTCAATTCGATTGACTTTATGATCTAACTTTAGAAACTTCCTTAATTGCTCCACTGAATTACGACGCTTTTCTCGAAGCTGAAGCTGTTCTTCGCCAACAGAGCGTGCATTGGAAAGAGCTAAATCCCATAGCTTCCACAATTTATCACCACTATCAGGAGCATTTATTTTTTCAAAAGTGAAAGGAAGCTGCTGATTTGAGTCAGAGGTTTTTTTCAAAAAATCAGAAAGCAGAGTTCTTTGCTCTTGAGAAAACTCAGGAGAAATCACAACTTCTGATGGAATTTCTGCCTTTAGATAATAACTTGAAAGCAAGCTCACAAACTCTTCTTGATCCACAAAAGTTTCCTCCGAAAGAATGGGGAAATGCTTACGCCCCCACCACTTTCCATCTCGAAACTGTAGCAAAATTAAATCTAAATCAGAATTCTCCTGCGGATTTTTAAAGAAATCAGCTGGCCAATAGGCCCACACATCACGACTCTTTTGATCATTTAAATCTACAGCTCGTTGCTCTGCTTGCAAATCATCAAGAGCCTTTAAACGATCCCGAACTTTTCCAGCCTCTTCAAAATCAAGCTGCTCAGAAAGCACTTCCATTTCTTTTTTCCACTCTTCTTTTAAGCTGAGATTCTCCCCTTTCAAAAAAGCAATAAAATCAGAAATCTGTTTTGAATATTTCTCTTTATCAACATAATTCACACAGGGAGCCGTGCACTGACCGATTTGATAACTCAAACAAGGCCTAGAGCGATTGGCAAACTCGGTATCCCTGCAATCACGAATCAAAAAAGCTTTCGAAGCCAATTGAAGAAGTTGCCTGAGTGCATAGGGATTGGGGTAAGGCCCAAAATAAAGACCCGAGTGAGCACGAGCCTTTCGAGCATAATACGCTCGAGGAAAATCATGATTTGTATCGATCCAAAGATAAGGATAGGTCTTGTCATCTTTTAAGCGGATGTTGTAGCGCGGACGATGTTTTTTGATGAGCGTATTTTCAAGTAAAAGAGCTTCAATTTCTGTGTCTGTTTGCAAAAATTCTAGCGATTTAATTTTTGAAACGAGCACATGAGTTTTGGCACTTTCATGTTTGCCACGAAAATAACTCTGAATTCGAAGGCGAATGTTTTTTGCTTTTCCTACATAAAGGATGTCACCCGCTTCATCCTTCATAATATAGCAACCCGGAGTTTTAGGAGCGTCCGCGATTTGCTCATCTAAAAGTATCCGAGTCATAAGCTCAAGAATGCCACGCACTCAAGATCTTCGCAACGAGACTTGTTTGCTCCAAAAAACTTCGCTAACTATGATTCAGTTCCCAGAAACATATGAAATTTAACTTTCTTAATTTTTTAAATCTCTTTTTTATTTTGCAAATTTCTTTTCTCCAAACTTCAAATGCAAAAAACATTCAAATCACTCCTGACGATCCTCTTCAAAAAACTTTCGAATCTTCTTTAAAAAATCTTTTTCAAAATCTTGATCGTCAAGACATTACAAAAGGTGCTGTCATTGCCTCTCCAAGCAAAGTTGCGCCCAATTACTTTTTTCATTGGACTCGAGACGCAGCCCTCACTCACCAAGCTCTTTTCCACGTTTACTCTCAGACAAAAGACCCTGCCCTTAAGCAAAAAATCAAACATAGCGCTCTCAATTGGATTGAATTTGAAACGAGAGCCCAAAAAAACGCAGAAGAAGCAACGGCCTCTCTAGGAGAACCGCGCTATCACACCGATGGCAGCGTGAATGTCGACCCGTGGGGTCGCCCTCAAAACGATGGTCCTGCCGCAAGAGCGATAAGTCTCAGTTTATGGGCACTTTCTTTTTTCGATCAAAACGAACACGCTTTTGTTGAAGAAAAAATTTACCGTGCTGAACTTCCCGCACAAAGCCTCCTTAAAAAAGATCTTGAATATGTTTCCAAGCACTGGCGCGAGCCTTGTTTTGACCTTTGGGAAGAAGTCAAAGGATTACACTTTTTTACTCTCTCCCTTCAAAGAAAAGCTCTCCTTTTAGGCTCAATCATTGCCGAAAGAATGAACGATCAAGGAGCTGCCCTTTGGTACAAAAGCCAAGCTAATGAAATCAAAAAAGTACTTATTTCCTTTATCTCTCCTCTCAATCACTCCATAAGTGCAACCCTTTCTCAGGCAGAGGGATGGGGACATAAAAAATCAAATCTAGATATCGCTGTGATTATAGGAAGCAATCACGCTTTTTTTAGCCATGCTTTTTTTGAAGGGGATGAAGTTTTTGTGGACTATCAAAAAGAATTCCTAGAAACGACTCAAACCCTGGAAAATAAATTTAAAGAGCTCTATCCGCTCAACCAGGAAGACCCAAAACTTGCGACAGCTTTTGGTCGCTACCCAGAAGATGTCTACGATGGAAATGGTTTCTCAGGAGGCAATCCCTGGTTTATCGCAACACATGCAGCAGCTGAATTTTATTGCCAATACTCAAAAAGACTTAAAACCCTAGGAGCTCCTCTTTCAAACAGAGAGGAATTTCACGCAAAAGGATTAAAATCCCTAGAGCGAAGCGCTCGTCATATCAATCAAGAAAACGGAGAAATGACCGAGCAATTTTCGCGTTTCAACGGTTATTTAATTGGTGCAAGCCATTTAACGTGGAGCTATGCTAGTTTCATCAGCGCGTATTTAAGCTGCGCCGACTAGGAATACGTAAGAATACGAAGGATGGACAAAAAATGAACAATCGTTACGAAGAAATTCTTCAGGCATTAGGTGGCCCCGCCAACCTGCCCCAAATCGATGCTTGTATTTCACGCCTCAGAGCGACTGTTCAAGATACAAAACTTGTAAACGAATCTATTCTCAAATCTTTAGGCGCTAAAGAAGTCATCGTAGCGGGCAACAATGTTCAATCTATTTTTGGAGCCGAATCAGATCATATTCGTGAAGAAATTCAAAAACTTATAGGGAGTAACCCCACTGTGAAGATCAATCGTCAAATCATTCTTGGTTCCCCCATGAGCGGAAAAGTCCTCACTCTTTCAGAAGTCCCAGATAAAGTTTTTTCCGAAAAAATTCTTGGCGATGGCTTTGCCATTGAACCAACTGAAGGAAAAGTAATTGCTCCTGTTGATGGAACGATTGTAAATATTTTCAAAACTGGCCACGCTTTGGGATTAGAAACAGAAACAGGTGTTGAAATCCTCATTCACGTGGGAATAGATACAGTAAAAATGAACGGTGATGGTTTTGAAGCTCTCGTCCTTTACGGTCAAAAGGTAAAAGCTGGACAAGAACTTATTCGTTTTGACCTAGAAAAAGTTCGAAGCCAAGCAACCTCTACAATTAGCCCTGTCGTTATTACGAATATGGACCGTGTTCTTCAAATTCATAAAAAAGGATTAGAAACAGCTCAAGCCGGACAAGAAATCGTCAGCTTAGAATTGAACATTTAAAAGAATTTAAAAGATATGACACTCGAAAAAACATTTAAACTTGAATCTCAAGACGGACTCCACGCTCGACCTGCAGGCCTTTTTGTAAAATGCCTTGCACCTTACCAAGTCACTGTTGAAGTAGAGCTTCGTGGACAAAAAAAGAATGGAAAATCCATCATGAGCCTCATGTCTCTCGGAGCCTCTCCCGGAGACGACCTTAAAATTACCGTAACGGGTAACGATGCCGATAGTGCCTTGAAGTGCATTGAAGATCTTTTCGCAAAAAGATTCTCTGCTGAATAGGTCGATTGAAGTGCAAGTCCTCAAAGGAAAAGGTTCATCTCCTGGTTTTGCGTTAGCGCCTGCCTTCATTCTTAAAAACACAAATCTTCAATTTTCACATGAGCAGATATTCGATGACATCCACGAATCAAAACGATGGAAGACTGCGCATTCACAAGTCGTTCAAGACCTGAGTGAACTTCAAAAAAAGTATTCTCAAAAAGGCCCCCAAGAAAGTGCTGAAATCGCCGAGGCCCACCTCATGATGGCTCAAGATCCAGAATGGATTTCAAATATTGAAAGCTTCATGGGTCAAAAACATCAATGCGAATACTCGGTCAACAAAGCAAGCGAAGATTTTGCCAAAATGATCGAGTCTTTGGACGACCCCTATCTTCGTCAACGCGCTCAAGACATACGTGATGTTGCGCGAAGAATTTTAAGGGCTCTTGATGAACCGAATTCTCAAGAAGAAAAAATAACAGGCGACCATATTCTTGTTGCCGAGGACCTTCTTCCATCTGAACTTCTTTCTCTCTACAGCCCTCAACTCAAAGGACTGGTTTTGCAAAAAGGAAACCCTACTTCTCACACAACCATTCTCGCTCGAACCTTTGAAATACCTACTATTCTCACTGTGAATGGTGTTATGGAAAAAGTTCGCGCCAACGACGAAATCGCCGTGAGTGGAATGAGTGGCATCGTCACCATTAATCCAGACGCCTCCGAAAAGAAAAACATTCAAGAAAAAATACAAAGAGACCTTTTTGAAAAAGAAGAATTAAAAAATTATATCTCTGTAAAATCTGTGACTCGAGATGGTGTGGCCATTGAAGTTGCATCCAACCTCAACAGTGCCCATGACTTAAATTTTGCTCTCGGAAAAGGCACCGAAGGAATCGGCCTCTTTCGTACCGAGTTTCTTTTGATGGATCGAAGCGCGGCTCCTAGCGAAGAAGAGCAGTACCAAGTTTATCGAAAAGTCATTGAATCTGTCTTTCCCCACAAAGCTATCATTCGAACTTTTGATATCGGTGGGGACAAGCAAGTGAATTATCTCAATTTACCTAAAGAAGAGAATCCCTTTCTCGGTCTGAGAGGAATTCGCTATTGCCTTAAAAACATCCCACTCTTTCGCACTCAAATCAGAGCCCTTTTACGAGCCGCTCAACACGGAAATCTCGGAATCATGATTCCGATGGTGACCAAAGTAGAAGAAGTTCTAGAATTCAAAAACCTTCTTAAAAAGTTTAAAATCGAACTTTTGGATGAAGGAAAAAAACTCGAAAAAACTCCCGAAACGGGAATCATGATTGAAGTTCCCTCAGTTGCGATGATTGTCGATCAACTCGCTTCTCATCTCGATTTCTTCAGTATTGGAACAAACGATCTTATACAATATCTCTGTGCAGCAGATCGCATGAATAGCAATGTGGCCGATCTTCACGACGCCTATCACCCTGCTGTATTAAGAACTCTCAAATTGATCTCTGATGGCGTAAAAAACACCTCTTGTTGGCTGGGAATATGTGGAGAGATGGCTGCAAAACATGACTACCAGCCCCTTCTTTTGGCTTTAGGATTCAAGGAGCTAAGTGTTTCTCCAGGTGCCGTCCTTCGAACTCGAAAGCAAATTCTTTCTCTCGACATGGAATCCTGCCGCAAGACCCTTCAAAAAGCGCTTTTAGCAGATAGCTCCGAAAGCCTTAAAGCCGCACTTTTTTAGTCTTTTACCACTACTCCCTCTCCACCCCAATTGCCCCTTTACCCACCCACGAAGCTAGTCTATGTTTACTTGCACAACACACGCTGGGATAAAAATTGAAATAATCCGAGCGTTTGGATCGAGCCAAGCGGGCCTCCGCAAAAGCTTCCCAAGCGTTAAACCCAGCGGAGGAATATCGGATTATAGAAAAGAAAGTCGCAGCAAGATCGAAAGCTCAAGCATTAGCGAACTTAAAAAAGGAAAAAGACATGGCTACACAAATCACAATGAAAGACCTCCTCGAGGCAGGCGTTCACTTCGGTCACCAAAAGAGCCGCTGGAACCCAAAAATGAAACCATACATCTTCGGAGATCGTAACGGTATTTACATCATCGACCTTCAAAAGACTGTTCTCTTAACTCGCGAAGCTTTAACATTCGTGACTCAACTTTCTGCAAAAGGCAAAAAAATCCTTTTCGTTGGAACAAAGTCACAATGTAAAGACGTCGTGAAAGAAGAAGCAGAACGCGCAGGTTGCCCTTACGTAACAGAACGTTGGTTAGGTGGAACACTTACGAACTTCCCCACTATTCAAACATGTCTCGATCAAATGCAACAAATGGACGACAAGATCAGTTCAGGAATGGCTGATCAATTGAGCGCAAAAGAACGTTCTGCGTTTGATAAAGAACACGAGCGTCTCTTGCGTAACTTAGGTGGCGTTCGTCACATGAAAGATAAACCCGGCGCGATTTTCATTATCGACCCAATGAAAGAACACAACGCTGTTAAAGAAGCTAAAAAATTGGGAATTCCTATCATCGCGATCACTGATACAAACTGCGATCCAGATGACGTTAGTTTCGTTATTCCTGGTAACGACGACGCTCTTAAATCAATCAAGCTTTTTGCAGCAGCTGTTGCAGACGCTTTCCTTGATGGCGCTCGTATCCACGAAGAAAAAATTCGTGCTTTCTCTGATAAACGTGAAAGCGCTCCTTTAGCAGCAGCTCCTAGCGCTCCCGCTATCAGCAAACCTTCAGAAGAATCAACAACAACTGACCGCGAAGGCCGCACAATCAACGTTGAAAAACGTCGCAGCATTCGTTCATCAGACGAAAACAACTAAGAGGAACAACACATGGCGATTACAGCATCATTAGTAAACGAACTCCGACAAAAAACCGGAGCCGGCATGATGGATTGCAAAAAAGCACTCGAAGAAAGTGCGGGCGACCTGGAAAAAGCTGTGGAAGTTCTTCGTAAAAAAGGACTTTCAGCGGCTGCTAAAAAAGCAGGTCGTATTGCAACAGAAGGAGCGATCGGTTCTTACATCCATATGGGTGGAAAAATCGGCGTTCTTTTAGAAATCAACTGTGAAACAGACTTCGTTTCTCAAAACGATATTTTTCAAGGTCTCGTAAAAGATATTTCTCTTCACATTGCAGCAAACAAACCACAGTACGTTCTTCCTGAAGAAATTCCTGCGGACGTTCTTGCAAAAGAAAAAGAAATTGCACGCGACCAAGCTCTTCAGTCAGGAAAACCTGCTGCAGTGGCAGAAAAAATCGTCGAAGGAAAGATCCTCAAGTACTACGACGAAGTTTGCTTAATGAATCAATCTTATCTCAAAGATCCCGAGAAAAAAGTATCCACAATTATCCAAGAAATGGTTGCTAAAATCGGTGAAAACATCAAGGTGCGTCGCTTCGTTCGCTGGGAACTCGGTGAAGGCCTTGAGAAAAAATCAAATGATTTTGCAGCAGAGGTAGCAGCACAAGCAGGGTTGAATTAGCATAAAGTCTGTAATGACACCTGCGACTCAGAAAACAGCTTATAAACGAATCTTGCTCAAACTCTCTGGTGAAGCCTTAGCAGGCAAAAGAGAGTTTGGGCTCGATTCTGCAACCCTCGATTTTATGGCCGAACAAATTAGAGCTGTAAGAGAGATGGGCATTCAAGTCGCCGTCGTCGTCGGCGGTGGAAATATCTTTCGCGGAATTCAAGGATCAGAAAAAGGCATGGATCGCTCTACGGGTGATTACATGGGAATGCTTGCAACAGTGATCAACGCTCTTGCCTTGCAGGATGCGCTTGAGCGCCACAATATCGATACGCGCGTGCAAAGTGCGATTCGCATGGAGCAAGTCGTAGAGCCTTACATTCGTCGTCGCGCTACTCGCCACCTTGAAAAAGATCGTGTGGTAATTTTTGCAAGTGGAACAGGCAATCCTTACTTTTCAACAGACACTGCGGCTGCATTAAGAGCCATGGAAGTTGAAGCTGATATTCTTGTAAAAGCCACCAACGTTGATGGTGTTTATGATTCTGATCCACGAAAAAACGTCAAAGCGAAGCTTCTCAAAAACATCAATTACATCGACGTCCTCAATCGTAATTTAAAAGTTATGGATAGTACGGCGATTAGTTTGTGTATGGATAACAAACTTCCCATTCACGTTCTCAACATTCGCACTCCGAATGCGATTGCTGAATTTTTAAAAGGCAAAAAAGTGGGAACAACCATCACAGTCGACTGCAAGAGTGATTTCGATGGCGAAAATGACTACACAGGAAAGAACGCTTCTTCGAGTGTTCACAAAAAACAAACCTCTAAAGAGCCTGCAAAGGCGAGGAGAAAAAAATGAGCGAAGAAACAGTTAAAATTACAATTCAAGATACGCGTGAAAAAATGGATAAGTCCGTTCAGGCTCTCAAGAACGAACTTGTTAAAATTCGCACAGGAAGAGCAAGTCCGTCACTCGTCGATAGCGTTCGAGTGGACTATTACGGCACGCCCACTCCTCTCAAACAAATTGCTCAAGTGGCCGTACCCGACGCTAAAACATTACAAATTTCTTGCTGGGATCAGAGCGCTATTCCTTTAGTGGAAAAAGCTATCGTTGCAGCAAACATTGGCCTTACGCCACAAGTAGACGGTAAGTTAATTCGCCTCAACATTCCCGCTTTGAGCGAAGATAGACGTAAAGAAATCGTGAAAACGGTCAAAAAACTTGGCGAAGATTGCAAAGTTCACGTTCGAAACGCTCGTCGTGATGCAAACGAAATCATCAAAAATGACAAAAGCCTTGGTGAAGATCTTCAAAAGAAAAACCAAGATCAAATTCAAAAATTGACTGACGAATGCACGACTCAAGTCGATGCTATTATTGAAGCAAAGAGCAAAGAGGTGCTCACAGTTTGAGCTCAACTAAAGCGCTTTGGCCTCAGCACGTGGGCATCATCATGGATGGTAACGGCCGCTGGGCGAACACTCGTGGCTGGAAGAGAGTTCAAGGACATATTCAAGGCGCAGACCTTGTTATGTCTGTCGTGGAAGAAGCAATTTCTCTCAACATCAAGGCGCTTTCTCTTTTTTGTTTTTCAACTGAAAACTGGAAACGACCTGATGATGAAGTCAACTTTCTCATGGATCTCATGTATAAGTTTGCGGAATCGCAAATGGAGAGAATGCACAAGCTCAACATTAAGATTCGCGTGTTTGGTCAGTACCACAGAGCTCCCGAAAGACTCAGGAAACAACTCGATATCGCTTCTGAACTTACGAAAAATAATACAGGCCTTTCGCTTAACTTTTTAGTGAGCTACGGTGGCCGACTCGACATCCTGAAGGCCGCGCAAGAAACAGCCAGTCTTGTTCAAGAAGGCAAGATCAAGCCCGAAGACATTACAGAAGAACTTTTCTCTCAGCATCTTTATACCAAAGACGTGATTGATCCCGATTTGATCATTCGTACAAGTGGTGAATTTAGAATTTCCAACTTTATGCTTTGGCAATCAGCCTATGCTGAATTTTATGTAATCGATAAACTTTGGCCAGAGTTTAAACGCGAAGACTTGCGAAAAGCTTGCGAATATTTCTCAAACAGGGACAGAAGATTTGGCGGAGTGAATACCGCTACAAATCAATCACCCCCTGCACAAGATCCCCAAAAAGAAACACCTCCTCATGTCTAAAGAAACCACAACACGAACACTTGTAGGAATTATACTTGCGGGACTTGCTCTTTGGATGCTTTTTGGAATGAATCCCAAAATCCTTGTAGGAGTTTTATGCGTCTGTTCTTTTATTGCGTGGTTTGAATATCTTAAAATCTTTAATTTTCCACCTCGCTCACTCAAAAGTGTTGCTGGAGTGATTGCCATCAATCTTTCTATTATTGATTCCTTTTTATCGAACGCTGTTCACATACGATGGGTTTACATATTCTGGGTTCTTTCGCTTGTGTTTCTTGTCATTGACTCCACTTCGATTGTTCAAAAAAAACCTCAAAGCAAACCCCTCTCAACACTTCTCAACGAGCAAACTTTTTATTTCGCTGGACTTCTCTACATATTTTTTCTTTCTGCTTTTTTTGGCCCTCTTCTTCAAAATGCAAAAGCTCCCTTTGGAAAAGGCGTTATCTTACTC